>JADFFP010000235.1 GCA_022568115.1 Pseudomonadota bacterium
CCGCTGCGCGCCGACGCCGCCACCGTCAAGGACAGCGAGGCGTTTGTCTTTGAGGTCAAGGATCCGTGGCTTTATGTCGAAAACGACCGTTTCTTGGGCGGCGCCCAGGGCAGCTTCGGCGACGATTTCTATTCCGCCGACAACCCACCCTACGGGGCGGTCATCACCTATTACCTGAAGGACGGCTTGAAGACCAAAAAGGAAGTCCGCCAGGAAGCTGAACAGAAAGTGAAAAAGGAAGGCGGCGATAACTTCTACCCCAGCTGGGATGAGCTGCGCGAGGAGGACTGGGAGGAAGCCCCGGCGCTGGTGTTCACGATCAGCGATGCGGAAGGTAACGTGGTGCGCCGCATCACCGGGCCGTCGTCCGCCGGCCTCCACCGGATTGCCTGGGACCTGCGCACCTTTGACGTGACGCCGGTCGCGCTTGACGGCGGGGACGGTGAGCATGGCGAGGACGAGGAGGGCGGCCATTACGTCCTGCCCGGGGCCTATACGGTTTCCATGGCGAAACGCCACGGCGGGCAGTGGAGCGAGCTTTCAGAGCCGCTCGGCTTTACCGTCAAAGCCTTGCTGCAGGGCTCGTTCGAGAGCGATCTCGAGGGCCTCCATGCTTTTATGAGCGATTACAGCGAGTTGATGCGCCAGGCGCTTGGCGCGGGCCGTTATATGGCCGAGATCAGAACCCGCATCGATCACATCAAGCAGGCGCTGATGGATGATCCCGAAGCCGGTCAGGCGGTGGGCGCCCGCATCCGCGAACTTGACCGGGACTTGAAGGAGCTGGACGTCCTGATGAACGGGGACCAGGCGATCATCTCGCGCAATGAACAGGCCCCGGCCTCGATCCGCGACCGGCTGTTCGGGACTTACGGCCTGCTGCCGTTCGTGCTGGCCGCCTCGCTGGAAAACCCCACCGATGAGGCCAGGGATTCGATCGCCAGCGCGCAGGTCGAATTCGACGCCCTGGTGATCCGGCTCGAGGCCCTGAACGAGGCCCTCGAGGCGCTCGAGGAAGAGCTCGCCGGTAGCGCCCCATGGACCCCGGGACGGGGACCTAAAACAGAATAAAAACAACAGATTAACAAATTATCTTAAACAAGAAAAGCGGGGTCCCGGCCCCGCCTTTTTATTCGGTCACCTTCACCCTAACCCTCTCCCACATTATTTAATACCATTCAGACGCCATGATGGCTTACGCGCGACGACGCGCGGCGGGCAGTCGCCCTTGCCTCGGCTCAATTAGCCTCGGAAATTCATGATAACCTCCCGGCGCACAAGCGTGCGCCCGGCGACCGTTCGCCGCCCCCGCGGAGCGATAGCCGAAGGCTATCTTGCGTGAGCGACTAAAATACAGAGGGATGGAATAAAAAGTAGGCCTTGATTTTGGCGGGGTGTGTGGCAAAACGGGTGCTCGGATGCGGGGGAATGAATGGAAAACCTTGAACTGATCATAGTGGCGATGGCGATTGCCGGGGCGGTGGCTGGCTTCCTGGCCGGGCTGTTGGGCATCGGCGGCGGCATTATCATGGTCCCGGCGCTTTATATCGCTTTTGCGGTGATCGGCGCGCCCGAGGCCTGGCACATGCACCTGACGGTTGGAACCTCGCTGGGAATTATCATCCCGACCGCCTATTTCTCGGCCCGGGCGCACCGCAAAAAGGGGGCGATCATGGCGGACATTGTGCGTCCGTGGACGCCGTTCCTGATCGCCGGCGCGGTATTTGGCGCGCTGCTTGCCGGGTATTTGAAATCGGCCCACCTGGTGCTGTTCTTCGCCATCATCGCCCTTCTGATGGGGATCAAGATGATCCTGCCGCTTGAGGACAAGGTTTTATCCCAGAAACCGCCCGAAAAACCTTTAAGTGTTTTGCTGGCGACTTTCATAGGGACGGCTTCCAGCCTGATGGGGATCGGCGGGGCGACCTTGAGCGTGCCCGCCATGACGCTTTTCAACGTGCCGATCCACAAGGCGGTCGGGACCGCCTCAATGCTGGGTTTGATTATCGCCATCCCGGCCGCCATCGGTTATATTTGGAATGGCTGGGGAGTAGCGGGGCTGCCCGCTTACAGCCTTGGTTTTGTCAACTTGGCCGGGGTTTTGATCGTGGCCCCCTTGTCCTCGCTTTTTGCCCCGCTCGGGGCGGCTGCGGCCCACCGGCTGCCGCGCCGCGTTCTATCGGTCATCTTCGGGTTGTTTTTAGTCATCGCCGCCTGGCGCATGGCCTTTCCTCTCCTTAGCGCATAGGGTAAGGTCTGATCACGATGGGTAAAAAATTCTCCATAACCCTCAAGGACCAGCCCAGCCACAGCGAAGTGGAGTGGCGCGCGCTGGCCGAAGCCAGCCTCAAGGGGAAAAAACTGTCCGGCCTGGAGCGCCAGCTTGACGGCTTGCCCCTGCCGGTTTTGCCGATGCGCGAAGGGCGGCTGGCCAATGCCGACCGGTTTTCGTTCCCGGGGGTCCCGCCGTTTCACCGCGGCTCAAGTTTTAATTATCAGCCGGAGGTCTTTTTCCCGGCAGGTTTGAGGAAGCTCAAGGGCCCCTCTATTGACGCGGCCCGGCACCATGAAACCGGGGCTTCGGCGGCCCAGGAGCTGGCCGCCGCGCTGTCCACCGGGGTGTATTATCTGCGCCGGCTGGAGGCAGAGGGAATTGCCCCCGCCAAGGCCCATAAGGATTTCACTTTTACGATCGCGGCGGAAGCCAACCTGTTCCTGACCATTGCCAAATTCAGGGTGCTCCGGCACCTCTGGACCCATGTCCTGGAAGGGGCCGGGGTCAGGGGCGAAGACACCAAAATCACCGTTCATGCGGCGATCTCAAAACGCATGCAGGATCAGGATGAGCGCTGGGACAATTTCCTGAAACAGGCCGGAGCGCTGAGCGCCGCCATGATGGCCGGGGCCGACGGCTTTGTGATTGAGGAGG
>JADFFP010000017.1 GCA_022568115.1 Pseudomonadota bacterium
GGTGAACAAGGCCGTCTCAAAAGCCAAAAGGGACCTCGATTTCCTGCGCCTTGACGAGGCGGCGTTCAAGGCCTCGCCTTCGCTATCGATCGATTACGGGGTCATGGAGAAAACCGCCAAGGCGGCGGTGGTCCCGGTTTCGATGGGCTGGAGCGATGTCGGCTCGTGGTCGGTGCTGCTGGAGCTTGGCGAAGAGGACCAGGACGGCAATGTGGTGCGCGGTGAGGCGGTCATGATGGAGACCAAAAAATGCTACATCCGCTCGGACAAGGGCCTGGTCGGAACGCTCGGCATCGAAGATCTGGTGATCGTCAACATGGATGATGCGCTGCTGGTCGCCCACCGCGACAAGGTCCAGGATATTAAGGGAATGGTGGACCTGATGGCCGCTCAAAACCGGCCCGAGATAGACATCCACCCCAAGGTTTACCGTCCCTGGGGGAATTACCAGACGATTGATTTCGGCCCCCGCTTCAAGGTCAAGAATATCGAGGTCAAACCGGGCGCCAGGCTTTCGCTGCAGATGCACCACCACCGCGCCGAGCACTGGGTGGTGGTCGAGGGTACGGCCAAAGCGACCCGGGGTGAGGAGGTTATTCTTTTGGAGGAAAACCAGTCCACCTACATCCCGATCGGCACCAAACACCGGCTTGAGAACCCCGGCAAGCTGCCGCTTCATATTATCGAAATTCAGTCGGGAGCGTATCTGGAGGAAGACGATATTGTCCGCTTTGAAGATGTTTACGGGCGCTCCTCCAAACCGCCGGGAAAGAAATCGGGATGAGCAAAAATATCCTGGTTACCGGCGGCGCCGGCTATGTCGGCAGCCACACCTGCAAGGCGCTGGCCGCGGCCGGGTACATCCCGGTGGTTTACGACAGCCTGGTCCAGGGGTTCGACTGGGCGGTGCGCTGGGGGCCCTTTGAGCACGGGGATGTCCGGGATGGGGTGCGTTTGCGCGAGGTGTTCGCCAAGTACCAACCCGCCGCCCTGTTTCATTTCGCCGGCTTCATTGCGGTCGGCGAATCGGTGGAAAAACCTGATCTTTATTATGACAACAACATTAACGGGCTGCTATCTACCCTGAAAATTGCCCGGGGGTTCAGGGTCAGGCAGGTAGTGTTTTCCAGTTCGGCGGCCATTTACGGTAATCCCGATGAAACCCAGATTGCTGAGGATCACCCAAAAAATATCCTCAACCCCTATGCTGCGACAAAAAGCTTAAGCGAACAGATATTGGCCGACTATGACCGGGCGTTTGGCTTGCGGTCGGTATCGCTGCGCTACTTCAACGCCGCCGGGGCGGATGCTGAGGGTGAGACCGGTGAGGCCCATAGTCCCGAAACCCACCTGATCCCGCTGGCGTTCCGGGCAATCTATGATCCGGGCTTTACACTGTCCATCTTTGGCAACGATTATGACACCCCGGACGGGACCGCGGTGCGCGATTATGTCCATGTCACCGATCTTGCCGATGCCCACCTCAGGGCGCTGAAATATCTGGAAGCGGGGGGCGCGACCACGGCTCTCAACCTTGGCTCAGGCCGGGGATATTCGATCCGGGAAATACTTGAAGCCATCGAAAAAGTGACGGGAAAACCGGTTCCAGCCATTGACGCCCCGCGCCGCGCCGGCGACCCGGCGGTGCTGGCGGCGGATATCAAAAAGGCGGAGAAAATTCTTGGCTGGAAACCTGGCTACAGCGATCTGGAAACCATCGTAAAAACCGCGGGAGCCTGGGAAAAGGGGCGCTGGGCGGGAAAATTTCCCAAACCACTTAGGTCGAAATAAACCTTAACTCCTGACCCTCAAATACCGCCGAGGTCAGCTTGCCGGTGGCGTAGGCGCCGGTGTCGACCGAGATATGATTGTCTGTGACCACCGGGTCCCAGACCACCGAATGACCGTGGACCACGGTTTTTTCCAGCGGCTTTTCGTTTTCCAGAAACTCATCCCGGATCCATAGCATGGTTTGTTCCGTTTGTTTGGCCAGGGGTTTTTCGGGGTCAACCCCGGCATGGACAAAAAAATAATCGCCAAGGGTGTAATTCAGCGCGAGACCTTTTAAAAATTCCTTATGACGCTGCGGAAGCGCCTCGAGCAGTGCCGCGTGGGCCTCCGCGACACTTTTTCCGGCCGTCCCGCCACCCAGCTTAACTCCATAGCTCAAAAGAGTGGCGAGGCCGCCGTTGTCGAACCAAAAAGGCCCGGCGTTTGGATTGCCCAGGAAATCCAGCATCATCGCCTCGTGATTGCCCTTCAGGCAGGTTTTGGCGGCGCCCGGCAGATCAAAATCAAGAACCAGATCGATAACCGCCTTGGAGTCGATTCCCCGGTCGACATAATCGCCCAGAAATATAACCTGAGGTTTGGCTTGAGGGTTTTCCCTGGCATCGGCCTTGATTAATCCCAGCAGTTTTTCCAGGAGATCGGCGCGGCCGTGGATATCACCAATGGCATAGGCGCGCACCCGTTCCGGAAGTGCCGGGCGTTTATGGGCTTTCCCGTTTTTTTTTAAGTTTGAGAACAACCGGCTGCCTCCATCAAAAAAGGCTGGAAGCCTGGTTTTTCAGGTAATCACGGGCATGATTTTTGCCGTCTTCCACCCGCTCCTGCTTGAACGGCGGTACTTCCAGCATTTCCGCCACCATAATGGTTTCCAGCATGAAATGCATCAGCAGCCCGCCGAGGGTGTATTCATCCAAAGTTTCCAGATGAAAGGTGCGGCACGACCGGCCCGCTTTCCTGATGCTCCTGACGGTGCCGAGGTAAGCGGCGGTGACCACATCCTCCAGCGATTTTCCGTGCAGGAACTCCAGCCGCTGGTCGACCCTGGTGAAGCCGTCGATCCGGGACGGGCCGTCGCTCTGCCGGAGCTTGATAAAGCTGAAAAACTTGTCCTGGCGGCCGTCGAGAAACATCTGCAGCTGGCTGTGCTGGTCCAACGGCCCGAGCGCTGCGATCGGGGTGGTGCCGCGGCCCTTTTTGCCGAGGCTTTCGGCCCACAGCTGGACGAACCATTTGGTCAGCATCTGCAGGCGGTTCACGTAGGGCATCATGACATGGATAAAGCAGTTGCCATAGCGCTCGGCCGAGGCGGAAAACAGGGCGCCCTTCACCGCCGGGATATTGTCCAGGGTTTCCTCATCCAGCGCCTGGTCAAGGACCGCCTTGGCGCCGGCCAGGGTTTGCCGGGTATCGACCACCCCGATCAGCGCCGGCAGCTGGCCGACGTTCGAGAACACCGAAAAACGTCCGGTCAAATCGGGGTCATGGTCCAGCACCGGAATTGACCATTCGCCTGAAATGGCGCGGAGCGGATTGTCGCCCGGTTTGGTGATAAAGGTGAAATGTTGCTTTAAGGCGCCTTCACCCAAAATCTGGCTCATGCGTTCCAAAGCGATCAGGCTTTGGGCAATCACCTCCATGGTATAGCCGGATTTTGAAATCACCAGAAAATGGGTGGCAGCCGGATCCATGGCCTTCAATGTCGCCTCGGTGATCTCGGGCGCCAGGTTGTCGAAAAATGTTATTTTGACCGCGCCTGCGGCAGGCGCCAGGGACAAAAGGGTCCGGGCGCCGAGGCTCGACCCGCCGGTGCCGAAGACGATCAGGTGTTTTGTCTTTTTTGTAATCCGCGCAGCTTCTTTTTCTATTACCGGGTAATTCCTTTGTTGGCGGAAAGGGGCAAAAATGGCTCTGATAGTGGGGTCTTCGCCCCTTTTTATGTCCTGAAGAACGCTGTGTGCTTTTTCCAGCAAGCTGCCGGGGGTGGCCGCATCACCGCCGTCGCTAGGCGGCGAGAGGTGAAATTCCTGGCGATAAGGAAACTTGGTCATGCCGTGCCTGTTATGTCTTGTTTGGGGATAGCTTGTTTGGGGGCGGCCTCGATGCCCGCCTTATCCAGCCAGTCCTGCATGTGCTGCTTGACCTCTTCCAGGCTCCCGGCGCTGTCGGCCTCGCAGCGGGCGACCAGCACCGCCTGGGTGTTGGAGGCGCGCAGCAGCCACCAGCCATTGCCGACGGTGACCCGAACCCCGTCAATGTCATTGACCTCAAGATTGCTTTCGGCAAGCAGCTTTTTCAGGCGTTCGACAGCGGCGAATTTTTCCTCCTCGGGGCAGGGGAAGCGAATTTCCGGGGTGTTGAAGGTCTCCGGCTGCCGATCGAGCCAGTCTTTCAGCGAGGTTTCCCCCTGGACCAGCGCGCCGAGAACCCGAAGCGAGGCAAAAATGGCGTCGTCAAACCCATAATAGCGGTCGGCGATGAAAATATGGCCGCTCATTTCCCCGGCCAGCAGAGCCCCGGTCTCAATCATCTTTTTCTTGATCAGCGAGTGGCCGGTGCGCCACATCAGCGGGATGCCGCCCTCGGCTTTGATTTTTTTGAACAGGTTGTCGCTGGATTTGACGTCGGCGATGATGGTCGCCCCGGGATTGTCCTTACATATGCTTTCCGCCAGCAGCGCCAGGATCTGGTCGCCCCAGACGATCCGCCCGCGCTCATCGATCGCCCCGACCCGGTCGCCGTCCCCGTCAAAGGAAAACCCGATATCGAGGCCGTGCGCTTTGACGGTTTGCTGCAATTGCTCCAGCGCCTCGGGCACGGTCGGGTCGGGAACATGGGCCGGGAAGGTGCCGTCGACGGTCTCATTAAGCAAAATATGTTTGTCCGGCAAGTGCTTGACCAGATCGCAAATGACCGGCGCCGCGGCCCCGTTGGCGGGGTCCCAGGCGATCCCAAGATCAAATGTCCCGGGAACGATTTCATGGAAGCCAGCCAGCAGCCTTTTGACATAATCATCCTGGATTTCCATGGCTGTTATTTTCCCGGCGCCGCTCACAAAATCCCCGGCCCGGGCCGCCTCACCGAGCATTTGAATGTCCCGGCCGAAAAATGGCCGCTTGCCGAGGACCAGTTTAAAGCCGTTATATTCGGGCGGATTGTGCGAACCGGTGACCACAATACCGCCGCCGGCATTCAGGTGATGGACGGCGAAATAAAGCATCGGTGTTGGCCCCAGCCCGATGTTCAAGACCTCAAGCCCGCACCCGGCCAGGCCGTTCATCAGGGCATCGGCCAGCGGCGGTGAGGTCAGGCGGCCGTCAAAGCCGAGACAAACGGAGGCGCCGCCATCGCGGATAATGCAAGCGCCAAACACCCGGCCCAGGATATAGGCATCGTCTTCATCAAGGGTATCGCCGACAATGCCGCGAATGTCATATTCGCGCAAGATGCTGGGATGAAAGGCGTGGGTCACCGGCTTAAAGGTCCCTAAATCTGTTGGTCAGCCAGTCGCGCAAGTCCGGGTCACCCAGCGCGGTACTGATGGTCGCTTCCAGCAAGCCAAACTTGTTGCCGCAATCGAAACGCTCCCCTTCGAACAGCAGACCGTGAAAAGGGTAACTGCCGATCATCCGCGCCAGGGCGTCGGTCAGCTGAATCTCTCCACCGGCTCCTTCCCGCTGGTCGGCAAGGTAGGCGAACACGTCCGGGGTCAGGATGTAGCGGCCGACCACGGTCAGGTTTGAAGGGGCATCTTCAGGGTTTGGTTTTTCGACCAGGCCGTTGATTTTCACCAGGTTATCATTGCGGGCGCCCGGATCCAGAACACCGTAGCGGTACACCTCGCTCACCGGCACTTCTTCGATCGCCAGGACATTGCCGCCGGTTTTGGAAAACACTTCGACCAGCTGGCCCAGGCAGGGAACCTCGCTGTGAATAAAATCATCCACCAGCAGGACCGCAAAGGGCTCATTGCCGACCAGCTCGCGGGCGCACAAGATCGCATGGCCCAGGCCCAGCGGATGTTCCTGAAAAGCGAAAAAAACCTTATCTTCCGGCAACAGGGCGTTTTCCAGCCGCCGGGCCACATCGTTCTTCCCCCCGTTCCTGAGCGCGGAAAGGAGTTCAGGAGAAGCGCCAAGGTATTCCTCAATCGATGATTTACCTGGCCCAGTGACAAAAATGAATTCTTCAATACCCGCCGCGCACGCCTCCTCGATGGCGTACTGCAAAAGCGGTTTATCAATCACCGGCAACAGTTCCTTAGGGACCGATTTGGTCGCCGGCAGGAAGCGGGTGCCAAGCCCCGCGACCGGAAAAACCGCTTTTTTTACACTATAACTCATTGGCCTTTCAAGCCTCCTCCAAGTATTGACCCCAGCTTTGAAAATTTTATTTAAATACCCCTTTATTAATAATTCTTTTAAGGATTCTTAAGAATTCCTTTAAACTAACCGGTTAGTTTAGACCCAATCGCTGGTACTGATTTACTTTGGCAATAAAATATTAAATAAAACTACAAACGCAATAAGCAAGAATCATGCAGTTATCGTTTGACCATTTAGCAATTTTATAATATATTACTATGCAATATACAAATAATATATTTTAATAGTCAAATAATTTTAAATTGTAAATGATTTATTTGAGGGTGGTTACTATTAACGAATGATTAATTTGAGGGTGGTTACTATTAACGATTGAGCGGGATTTAACATCACATGGAGAGAACTTATGTTTAAGTTGCTGAGACAGAAACAAAAGATAAAACGGGCTATTTTCCTGCCGGCCGTGGCGGTATTTGGGTTGACCCTCGGCATGGCGGATATTGATCCCGCTTGGGCGGAACTGACGCCTGATTTGCAGAACCAGATCAACCAGATTCTGGCGGCCGGAGGGCCTGATGTTGTGGCGAATTTAGCCGCTTTGGCCCAGGCCAATCTGGACGCTGCCACGGATATTCTGGATGCCGGGTGTGCGGGCGGGGCGGATTACACCGGCCTGGCGACCGCCATCTCGGCATTTACTGACGATGCCACCGACGCCGCCCTGCTGGCTATAGCAAGCGCGTGCGGGGGAACCGGTATGGGCGGGACCACAGGCGGTGGAACCACAGGTGGTGGAACCATTGGCGGCGGAACCACAGGCGGAAGCGGCACCAGTGAAAATCCAAGCCAGACCAGCGGCTCTGAAACCGAGGGGTAAAGACGGGGGATCATTTTACTGAAACGAAGAGTGCGGTGATTTTTTTAAATGCCTTTTTAAATACCATTGAATAATTATTTAAATGCCATTGAATAATTAATGGAGGAGAGCAATGAGCAAATATTCGGGGGAAAATTTTTCGCAGGTGGTCAAAACAATGGCGGCCGCGGCCGTTTTGTTTAGCTGGTCATTTTATCCTGTTCCTGGTCAAGCCGTTGAGTTTGGCGAATCGGTGGCCGGAAAAACGGTTAAAGACCGGGAACGCCCTGAAACCGATCCTGACGGGGTTCCATTCGGCGGCATGACGCTTTATCCCAGCCTGGTCGCCGGTCTGGAGATTAACAGCAATATATTTGCCTTGGATGATTCGGTCACTCCTGAGATTAGTGATATTTTGTTTATCATTAAGCCGGGATTTGTTCTGAGATCCAACTGGTCCAACCATCAGCTGGCAATCTGGGGGCGGGTGGCCATTGGCAGGTACGATGATATCACCAGCGAAGATTATGAGGATTACGACGCCGGCTTTACCAGCCGCTGGGATATCAAGCGCTGGACCAATATTAAAATCAACACCCGCTTCCAGCGGCTCCATGAAGACCGCGGATCGCCGGATGATGTCAGGGGTTTTACACCGACGGAATATAACCTCTTTACTCCTGAGATTGAATTTAACCATACCGAAAACCGGGTTTCGATCAGGCTGAACAGCCGCTGGAGTGATTATAATTTTGATGATAACCTCGGGTCTCTCGGAATTCTCAACAATGATGACCGTGACCGCACCTTGTGGGCCGGCACCGGCGAGATCGCCTACGAGATTTCCAGCGGGGTCAGGGCCTTTGTCGAGGGCCTCATCGACAACCGGGATTATGACCTGGCGTTGGATGATAACGGTTTTAACAGGGATTCATCCGGCTACGGGTTTGTCGCCGGCCTTTATGTCGAGCTGACCGGCAAACTGTCCGCCCGGGGCTCGATCGGGTACCGCTCACAAAATTTCGATGATCCGGCCCTGATTGATTTTAACGGTGTGGTATGGAGCCTGGAGGCCATCTGGCAGCCTTCGGAAATGACCACAATCACCCTTTACGCCAGCAGGATAATCGAGGAAACCACGTTGATCGGCTCCTCGGCCTTTTTCGCTGCCAGCGGCGGGATTGTGATTGATCACGAGTTTCGCCGCAATCTCATTGGTCCGGCCTCCTTTGAATACCAGAAGTGGGATTACCAGGGCATTACCCGCCAGGATGAGATTATCAGGGCGGCGGTGGAGCTGATTTACATGATGAACCGGCACCTGTGGGTCAGCGCCAGTTTCACGCATGTCAGCCGCGATTCCAGCCAGCCACAGCAGGACTATAAACGTAACATGTTCCTGATCTCGCTGACCGGAGCGTTCTAAAGGAGTAAGGCAAATGAAAATACAATTGAAAGCACTTTATTATTTATTGGCTCTTATGGCGGGAAGTTTCGCTTTTCCCGCCGGCGCCGTGGACAGCCAACAGCAGTACCGCCTGGGGTCCGGTGACGAGCTTCGGATCAATGTGTTTGGTGAGGAAACCCTCTCCGGAGATTTTCAGGTTGGCGCCAGGGGTGTCGTCGCGATGCCCCTGATCGGCAGCGTGGCGGCTGAAGGCCTGACCCTGAACCAGCTTGAAGACACGATCGAGAACAAGCTCAAACCCGATTATCTCAAAAACCCCCAGGTCAGCGTCGAGGTTCTGAATTACCGGCCTTTTTATATTCTGGGCGAGGTTAACGATCCGGGCGGCTATCCTTTCGTCAGCGGCATGACGGTTCTGGAGGCGGTGGCCCTGGCCGGGGGGTTCACCTACCGCGCCAAGACCAGCAAAGTTTATATCCGCCGGGCCAGTAACCAGAAGGAAGAACTGATTTCCATAACCGAGGTGGTCCTGCCCGGCGATATCATCCGGGTCCGGGAAAGAATTTTTTAAGGGGCTTATGGACCAGCGCCTGAATAAGAACTTTCAAATGTCCCAGCAGCGGACTTTCTCCTTACCCGATGGGGAGGACGAGATCAGCCTGGAGGCTATCTTCCGCACCTTCAAGCGCCGCCGGGGGATTCTTTTCGCCACAATTTTTCTTCTGATGGGGCTGACCGCGCTGGTGGTTTTCCAGTTGCCCAAGGAATACACCGCCGATGTGCTTTTGGAAATTGAACCCAGAACCAACAAGGTGATCGACCCGCTGGCGATCCTGTCCGGCCTGCCGATGGATACCGAAACCATCCTGACCGAAATCGAGATTATCAGATCCCGCGCGCTCCACCAGCGGGTGGTGGAGAAATTGAACCTGACCCGCGATCCGGAGTTTAATTCCAGCCTGACCCCCTCGACCCTGGCCGGACTGTTGCCGTTCCTGCAGGATCAGGAAACCCCCGCGGCGGCGCAGCAAAACGAGGTTATGTTCAATACCATCCGGGCGCTGGGGGATAAGCTGGATATTTCCAACAATGGCCTGAGCCGGACCATAACCATCTCGGTCAGATCCGAAGACCCGCAAAAAGCCGCCCTGATCGTCAACACACTGACCGATGAATACCTGAATTCGCAGCTTGAAGCCAAGTTTGACGAGCTGGAACGCACCTCGGGCTGGCTCACCGAACGCCTGAGCGATCTGGTTCCAGCGAGCGGGCATCTGCTGCACATGCCATCGCATATTTACGTCAAGACCGGGCGTTGGGAGAAGGCCATCATCCAGAACGAAAAAGCCATGTGTGCCGACAAGGTGTACCGCGTACTCTCACCCGAACAACTAACGCAGCACGGTTACATGACGCACAACAGCCATATGCTCGCTTACGCCGCGATGATGAGCGGACGCGAGGAGAAGGCCCTGGCCGCGGCCAGGGACATGTGGGAAAACCTCACCGAAGACACCCTACGTCAACTCGGCCCGCGGATCGATCGAATAATGTGTTCGGTATACGACGTTCAGAAACGATTTGGACGTTGGGACGCCATTCTCGCCGAACCCGCGCCGCCCTCATACATGCCCATCACCACGGCGACGTGGCGAGCAGCCCGGGCGGTCGCTTACGCCGCAAAGAAAGATTTCGCGAACGCTGAAAACGAGTACGATGCGTTCAAGATCGCGAAGGCCGGCATTTCCGACGACACCCCATGGGCTCGCGACCTCGCCCAGCGGGTGCTTGAGGTAAGTGCCCATTTCATCGGAGGGGAGATCGCGTTGCAAAAAGGCGAATGGGACAAGGCCGCGGAACTACTCGAAAAAGCTGCGGCGGTCGAGGACACACTGCCCTATGGCGAACCACCCCGGTGGATTCAACCGGTCCGCCACACACTCGGCGCGGTGTACCTAAAGAGCCGCAACTACCCGGAAGCCGAACGCGTTTATCGCGAGGATCTTGCAAAATGGCCCAACAATGGTTGGTCGCTCTACGGCCTGAGCCGGGCACTGGAACAACAGGAGAAGACCGAGGAAGCGATGGAAGCGATGGAGAAGCACCATCGAATCTGGGTGAAAGCAGATGCCCAGATTGCAACGAGTTGCATGTGCATTCCGAAGACGTAACTATCAAGAAATCGCAGGCCATCCGCTGGCCACTCCAGGGCTTCGGCCCGTATTGGAATTCCTATCAGTTCGGTCGTAGACCAAGACAAGCTCAGGTGTCCTCTCACTCAGAATGACATGAAATCAATGATTAGTATATTATTGATCAACTGCTCCTTAAATCACGCCGGAATGGCAGAGCCTTTCAGAGTCGCACGGCCATAAACCGTGGAGTCGTGGCTTACGTTGTCCGCGATCCCATGACGTTTCACAGCCACACTCTTTCCGCTGCCGACTACCAAGTATTTGTTGCCCTCAAGAGCAAGGAGACGCTCAGCGAGACATTTCAACAGCTCGTAGAGAATAAGACGCTGGGTCAAACGCAGGAACAGGACTTCTACAATTTCATTCTTCGACTCCAGCAACTGGGGTTGCTTTCGCTTCCTACAAGCGACGGAAGGCGGCTCTATTCGCGCTTCGAATCAAGGCGCTCTGCTCGCCGCAAGTCAACGCTAACCGGGTTCCTCTTTATTCGCGTGCCGCTATGGTGTCCCGACGCATTTTTGGATCGCACGGAAAGGTTCATTCGGCCCCTCTTCACACGTTCGGCAGCCATCGCTTGGCTTGTAGCGATGACCTTCAGCCTGCTCATCG
>JADFFP010000236.1 GCA_022568115.1 Pseudomonadota bacterium
ACCGCAAGCTCGACCCATGGCAAAAAATTCAGGTCGCGCGCCATCCCGAACGCCCCCACTTCAAGGATTACATCGAAGCGCTGATCGAAGACTTCACGCCGCTGGCCGGGGACCGCAGCTTTGGCGAGGACAACGCGATTGTCGGCGGGCTGGGCCGGTTCCATGGCCGGTCGGTGGTCATCATGGGTCACGAAAAGGGCTACGACACCGAAACCAGGCTCAAGCACAATTTCGGCATGGCCCGACCGGAGGGCTACCGGAAAACGGTCCGGCTGATGAAGCTGGCTGACAAGTTCGGCCTGCCGGTGATAACCCTGGTGGATACCTCCGGCGCCTATCCCGGGATCGGCGCCGAGGAGCGCGGTCAGGCTGAAGCGATCGCCCGCTCGGTTGAGACCTGCCTCAATATTTCAGTTCCGCTGATCAGCTGCATTGTCGGTGAGGGCGGGTCCGGCGGGGCCTTGGCGCTGGCGGTCGGCAACAAGATTTTGATGTTCCAGCATGCCATCTATTCGGTCATCTCGCCCGAGGGCTGCGCTTCGATCCTGTGGCGCACCGCCGACAAGGCCAAAGACGCCGCCCGCGCCCTCAAGATCACCGCCGGCGACCTGATCGAGATGAAGATTATCGATGAGATTATCCCTGAGCCCCTGGGCGGGGCCCACCGTGATCCGGAAGCGGCCTTCGCAACTCTTGATCAGGCCATAAAAAGAGCGCTTGATGATCTGATCTCCCTGCCGCCGGAAAAGTTAAAAGCGCTGAGACGGAGGAAATTCCTCAATATGGGATCACCCGGCGCCGCTTAAAATTCCGGGAGCCACCTGCCCGCTTTTCCACCCTTTTACCTAACCTCTGGAATTCAATGAGTTTTTTGCCTACGGCGGCAATGATATGCACAAACTTTCCACATGGTTTTGCACCGCTGGGGTGATTTTGCCCACAAATTTATCCCCAGAACCACTATATCTGGGGGGTCAAAATTTATTTCATACTTTATCTTGACTGTTCGGGGAAAACGTCTGCATACTGTTCCTCACGTTTGCTTGCTCCTTTACGGGGTTGGGGTACAAGGCAAAAAGCCTGAAAACGCACAATAATTTGCCTGAAAATATCAGGATTTTCGGCAGATTTTGAATGGAATATTGCCGGGTGAGAATATGCGGCAGGACGGGGTTGGAAGTCAGTTCAAAGGCAAACGCCTCCAAAAGCCCAGGCAAAAAGAGGGGATGAAACGTGCATAAAGAGATGGCAGGACAAGTGTTTGAAGTTACCCATATTGAAGGCGGCTCGGCGGTAAAAATCGACCGCTCATGCGATAAATTCCTGACCAGGTTCGGGAAAGAAACCTTAACAGACCGTTATTTAATGCCGGGCGAGAGTTATCAGGACCTGTTCGCCCGGGTCGCCAGTTTCTACGGTGATGATACCGGCCACGCCCAGCGTATTTACGATTATATCTCCAAACTGTGGTTTATGCCGGCCACCCCAATCCTTTCCAACGGTGGCACCAAACGCGGCCTGCCAATCTCGTGTTTTTTGAACGAAGCCAATGACACCTTGAGCTCGATCGTCGAGTTGTGGACAGAGAATGTTTGGCTGGCGGCCCGGGGCGGGGGCATCGGCAGCTATTGGGGAAACTTGCGCTCGATCGGCGAAAAGGTCGGCGCCAACGGAAAAACCTCCGGCATTATTCCGTTTGTCAGGGTCATGGACAGCCTGACACTGGCGATCAGCCAGGGGTCCCTGAGGCGCGGCTCGGCGGCGGTGTATTTGCCGGTCAGCCACCCGGAAATCGAGGAGTTTTGTGAAATCCGCCGGCCCACCGGAGGTGATCCCAACCGCAAGACCCCCAACCTGCACCATGGGGTTCTGATCCCGGACGCCTTTATGCGGGCGGTCGAAGCGGATGAAAAATGGGCGCTGTTGTCGCCCAAGGACAATCATGTAGTGCGCCGGGTTTCCGCGCGCCTGCTGTGGATCCGGCTGTTGACCTCCAGGGTGGAAACCGGCGAGCCGTATCTGATTTTTTCCGATACCGTCAACCGCCAGATCCCGGAACACCACAAGCTAACCGGGCTTACGGTCAAGACCTCGAACCTATGTTCTGAAATTACCCTGCCGACCGGCACCGATCACCTTGGCAACGACCGGACCGCGGTGTGCTGCCTGTCGTCCCTCAACCTTGACCATTACCAGGAATGGGTAAAGGACGAGCAGTTTATCGAGGACATCATGCGTTTCCTCGACAACGTCCTGCAGGACTTTATCGACCGCGCACCGGAGGAAATGGCCAAGGCGAAATATTCCGCCACCCGTGAGCGCAGCGTCGGCCTCGGTGTGATGGGGCTGCACTCGTTCCTGCAGGCCCACAACGTGCCGATCGAGTCGGTTATGGCCAAGGTCTGGAACAAGAAAATTTTCACCCACATCAAGGAACAGACGGACGCCGCTTCCCAAACCCTGGCGGAAGAGCGCGGCGCCTGTCCCGATGCCGCCGATTTCGGCATCAAGGAGCGCTTTTCCAACAAGACCGCGATTGCGCCGACCGCCTCGATCTCGATCATCTGCGGCGGCGCCAGCCCGGGGATCGAGCCGATGGCCGGCAATTCCTATGTCCATAAAACGCTTTCCGGCTCGTTCAATGTGCGCAACAGCATTCTGGAAAAGCTGCTGGAAGAAAAAGGACAAAACAGCGAGGAAGTGTGGTCCTCGATCACCACCCGGGAGGGATCGGTTCAGCATCTGGAGTTCCTGTCGGACCATGAAAAGGATGTCTTCAAGACCGCGTTCGAGATTGACCAGCGTTGGCTGATCGACCTGGCCGCCGACCGTACCCCGATGATCGACCAGGCGCAAAGCCTGAACATTTTTATTCCCGCCGACATCCACAAGCGCGATTTGCACCGGCTGCATTTCG
>JADFFP010000237.1 GCA_022568115.1 Pseudomonadota bacterium
GCGAGGCGTTCTTTCCCTACCTCGACACATAGAGCAAAGAAATCGCGATGCCGGTGATTTACGTCAGCCACCAGGTTGACGACGTTATCCGGCTGGCCGACGACCTGGCCTTTATCAGGGACGGTGGGATCATCAGCCACGGCCCGCTGGCCGATATTTTTGGCGATGCCGGGTTCCAGCTGACGCTCGGGCGCGCCGGGCGCGGAACGCTTCTCGAGGCGGAGGTGAGCGGGGTCGCGGGCGGCATCGCCACCCTTGATTTTGGCGGCGGCCAGTTGCTTTCCGCCGATGAACGGCTTAGGCCGGGCCAGAAAATCCGCATCCGGCTTTTGGCCAAGGATGTGGCGGTGGCGCTTCACAGACCGAAGGACTTGAGCATCCTCAATATCCTGCCCTGCCGGATCGAGGAAATCGACAAGAATTTCTACCAGCACGTCGATCTGGCGCTGGCGGTGGAAATGAAAGCGGGCGCGAAAACCCTGATCCACGCCGAGATTACCCAGCGCTCGGCGACCCAGCTGAAACTGAAAAAGGGCATGAGCATCTACGCGCTTATCAAAGCGCTGGCGATCATCAGCCCGGCGCTTTAGGACAACAAAAAAAGACCAGACCCCCGCTCGGGGGCGGGGGTGACCAGTACAACCAAACTGTCATTCCCGCTAAAGTGGGAATCCACTAGTCCCAACAGTAAGGGTGGATACCTGCTTCTCGCCCCTGTCCCGCCGAAGCCTTGGCGAAGGGGGATGGGCGTAGCTGAAGCTCCGCTACGGCGTAGCCTGGTCGCAGGTATGACAAATTTTCCATTCCAAATACTAACTTGTCACCCCCGCGAAGGCGGGGGTCTGGGCTTTTGTTTTTTTAAGGTTTGCGCGTGGCGCAAACAATTGCCGGATACCGGCCTACGCCGGTATGACAAAACCAGAATGGTTTGATTACTCGCCTGCCGCCGCTTCGGCGGCGACCATATCTTTTACGTCTTGCAGCAGCGCCTTGGCGTCATAGATGATGCCGTCCTTGATGGTGTAGATGATGCCGCCGACCCGCTCCAGTGTGTCGGTCTCATTGTTCAGGCGCACCGCGCCGGTGCCGTACAGCACCTTGAAGTTCTGCAAGGGGTTTTCGCCGAGGATCACCAGGTCCGCCAGCTTGCCCTTCTCGACCGTGCCGAGATCCGCATCACGGCCGATCAGCTCGGCCCCCATCAGGGTCGCCGAGCGCACCACTTCCAAGGGGTGGAAGCCGGCTTCCTGCAAAAGCTCGAACTCGCGGATATAACCGAAGCCGTAAAGCTTGTAGATAAAGCCCGCGTCATCACCCAGCGTGACCCGCCCGCCGCGGTTCTTGAACTCGTTGATAAAGGCCATCCACAGCTGGTAATTGCGCTTCCAGGCGATCTCATCGGCGGTCGTCCAGTCGAACCAGTAGGAACCGTGGGAGGCGCGGCTGGCCTGGAAAAAGCCCCACAGCGCCGGCCAGGTGTAATCGTCCAGCCATTCCTGGCCGCGGGCCGCCATGAGATCGCGGCTGGCCTCGTAAATGGTCATGGTCGGGTCGATGGTGAAATCAAGGGCGATCAGCTCATCCATCACCGCGTTCCATTTTTCCGAGCCCGGTTTGGCCGCCTGCCGCCACAGCCGCCCGGCCTGGCCGAAGCGGTCCTGTTCATCCAGGTAATTGTAGTCCAGGGGGTAATCCTGGATGACCCGGTCCTCAAACAAGGCTTCGGGCAGGCCGTACCAGTGCTCCATGCTGGTCAGCCCGGCGCGTGCGCTATCCAGCACATTCCAGCGCGCCACCGCCAGCTGGGCGTGGTGCATGGCGGTTTTGAGGCCGCGTTTGTTGGCCTCATCGATGGCCGCCGCCAGAACATCCGGCGGAGCGGAGTAGAACTTGATGCCGTCGGCGCCGTCCCTGGCCAAATTCTTGACCCAGGCGCGGGCCTCATTTGGGGTCAGGCCGTCCGGGAACCACATGTGAAGGATAATCCTGGGGGCGGTGATCTGGTTTTTGGCGCTGCGGGCTTTTTCGCTCAGGGTCCAGGCGCGGCCATTGAGGCCGGCGACCTCGCGAATGGTTGTGATCCCGTGGGCCAGCCACAGCTTGTAGGCGTATTCGGCCGGCGCGGCTTCACCGAAACGATACTGATCGGGGTTGGAGATATGGGCGTGGGCGTTGATAAAGCCCGGCAGCACGTACATGCCGGCGGCGTCAATCTCATGGTCTCCCGCCTCGGGACGCACGCCTGGGTCAATTGGCAAATAGGGGGAGCCGACGATCCGGACTTCGGTGATCCGGTTGCCCTCAATAACAATATCCACCGGGCCGACCGGCGGCGCGCCGGTGCCGTCGATCAATATCGCGCCGCGGATCACCAGGCGCTCGTATGGCCCCTCGCCCTCCGCCCGGCCGGGCGCCGCTAAGACGCTTTCAGGCGTTTCCTGGGCTCGAATTCCGCCGCCAAAAAATAACCCCGCCAACGCCATAACAGCCAACGCCATAACGAACCTGAAAATAATCCTGAATTTCATGGAACCCCCCCCCATCCAGCTGGTGATGCAATCAGCCAAAACGCTAGGGCAAAAATTCTCCCCTGACAAGCCGTCTTTTGCCCTATCTAAAGCCTAACGCAAACGGTTGGCCAGGTTGGCCAAGGCCCGGGTGAAGGTCTTTTTGTTTTTCACGCCGGACAGTTCAATTCTGAGGTAACCGCGGTCCAGATTGCAGGTAATAAAAGCCAGTTTCGGCAGCCGGTTGTGCAGCGCCTGAAGGATTTTCTGGTCATTCAATTCCAATACCACGGCGGAGACAAATCCCTGCCGGTATTCAAAAAAGACCGAGCGGATAAATTTTCTCGGGATAAAGAAATTATCTTCCTGGCACAGCCAAAGGCCTTCCTTGGAAACAC
>JADFFP010000238.1 GCA_022568115.1 Pseudomonadota bacterium
CGATCACCCGGTGGCAGGGGACGATAAGTGTATGGGGGTTTTTAGCATTTGCCGTGCCCACGGCACGGACAGCTTTTGGGTTGCCCACGGCTTTAGCTATTTCACTATAGGAGCGGGTTTCACCAAAGGGGATTTTCCGTAACTCTTTCCAAACCCGACAGTAAAATGAAGACCCTTTTTGCTTTATTGGAAGATTTTCCAGGGCATGGATGTCCCCCTTGAAATAATCTTCAAAAGCTTTGGAAAATTGCTCTGGACATTCTTTTTTTTGAGCATTTTTATAATACAACAGATTGGAGGTTTCTTTAAACCCCACGGTTATGAGGCTTTCCTGATCCCATACCAGGATCATGTTCCCTAGGGGTGTTTTGATTCCATCCCAAAAAAGATTGTTTTCTGTTTTCATTTTATTCTCCATGATTTAATGAATCTCTTAAATTTTCCGGTTGTTTTTTCTGAAGTAGGATGGTGTCGCACCGAATTCCTTTTTGAAGGCGTCGTTAAAGCGCCGGACGCTGCCAAACCCGGCGACAAAGGCCAGCCGCGAGACCGGCAAATTACCCTCGATTAGAAGCTGGCGGGCGCGATTGAGCCGGCGTGTCTGCAAAAGGGCCTTGGGCGATGCCCCCAGGTGTTCCCGGAACAACCGCCGCAGGTGGCGCTCACCCATGCCCAGCTTGTAGGCCAGATCGGAAATGGTCAGGCCATCGCCGGTCTGGTCCGCCAGGATGCGGAGTGCGCGTGAGATGCTGGCGCCGGTGCCCTTCCAGGCGGGCGAGCCGGGTGCGGCTTCAGGGCGGCAGCGCTTGCAGGCGCGATAGCCCTTGGCCTCGGCCTCTTCACGGCTTTCGACGAACTCGCAATTCTCGCGTTTGGGCTTGCGCGCCGGACAGATCGGGCGGCAATAAATGCCAGTGGTTTTGACGCAAATAAAAAACTTTCCGTCATACGCTGTGTCGCGCTCAAGCAGTGCTTGGTATAAAATATAGTCGTTCGCAAACATAGCCATCTTTTAGCGTGTTTTTGCGAAAAAGTCTGGCCAAAAACGGACGCGGATTTTAGGTTTTCTGAAACACCACTGAAAGATTGTTAGCCGGCATGTCAACGACATCTTTAAGGAAAAGGCAGTTCTTTTCAGCTTCTTTTTCAACCTCACGAAGCTCACGAAGGCCCCATTCTGGATCGGTTTTTCTCAGTGTTTCGTCGAAGTCCTTGTTTGACGGCGCGGTGTATTCGCCATCAACCTTATAGGCCCCGTAGAGGTAAAGAATGCCGCCCTTTGGCAAAATCCGTCCGGCCGCGGCCCAAAGACCCTGCCCCGCGCGCCACGGCGCAACATGGATCATGTTCACGCAAATGATCGCCCTGACCGGGAGTTCAAGCTTCATGTTTTCCACCGGCCATTTGGTTGCCGCCGCATCAAGCGCGATCGGGGGCAAAAGGTTTTCAGAAGGCTTTATCTTCATCCAGGCACCAATACTTTTCCGTTTATCAGCGGCCGGGTCGCTGGGAAGCCAGGTGAGGTTTGGAAATTCGGGGGCAAACATGACAGCGTGCTGGCCGGTGCCCGCGGCAATTTCAAGAACAGTTCCATGGACCGGAAAATGTTTCTTGAGAACCGTCAGGATGTGCGGGCCGTTTCGCTGCGAACTCGGTGAGAATTGCCTGCCATCGTCTTCTTTTTCGAAGGGAAAACAGTGGTAGGGGTTTTTATTTTTATCGCCCATTAATTATCCGGAACCAGTTCCAGGGAAACCGCTTCATCAAGGAGAAGCTCGAGCCGCTCTTGATCGTCATTATCCATGGCGATCCTGATTTGGCGGATCTGTTCCTTCATCAAGCGTTCGAGGACATTATCGGCTTGTGATTGCAGAATATAGTCCATATTTTCCTGAATAATAACAGCAAATTTTTTCGGTTTCAGTTTCAAAAGCGCCCGGACATAGGCCGCCCGTATGGTGAGATTCCCGGGCTCGGCCTCGATTGCCCGATCAAAAAGTTCATAGGCCTTTTTCTTTTTGGCACCAAAAATCAGTCGCCCGACGATAAACCCGGCCTGATCAATGATATCCGCATGCCAGCTTGCGAGGGCTCCAAGCGCCCAGGAATCTTCCGGGTCCATTTCGACTGCTTTTCGAAACAAATTGCGGGATTCCCTGCCGTCTGAAATGCTGCGTTCATACTTGCCTCGAAGGGCGATAATTATTCCAAGGTTTGTGGTCGCCTCCAGGTTATCGGGGTCCATATCATAGGCTTTCCTGGCATCCACCATAGCCCGTTCTATGACCGACCTGCGAAGCTCAGGATCGTAAGTATACTGGATCAAAATGAACTGAGATCGCACCGCCAGGTTGAGCCCGTCCACGGTGCCCAGCGCGCGGCCCTTTTCCATTGCCTCAGTAAAGCGCCCTTCGGTGTAAAGAGCCAAAATCTCGTCCACGGTCTCACCCCTTGCCGGGCCAGTCAGGCCGGTAAAAAATAAAACCATTAAAACCAGTTTTTTTAACATTGAGACCTTCTTAATCCGGAATGATTTTCAGGAAATTACCTTTCGGATCAAATCACAGGTTTCTTCCTTGCCGAAAAGCTTGATGAAGGTTCCTATCCGCGGCCCCTGGGACTGGCCGAGAAGAATTTCATAAAGCGCCTTGAACCAGTCACGCAGGTTCTCGTAATCCTGTTTTTTCCCGATCTCGTAGATGAGCGTCTGGATTTCCTCCGCCTTGACATCTTCGGGGAATTTTTTGAGCGCCCCGAGCAATTCCCGTAAAGCCACTTTTTCCTTTTCCGTGGGGCTGCGCATTTTTTTGGTCGGCGCAATGAAATCCTTATAATAACGGAACGCAAAATCCATCAGGCGATACAGCCCGGGATGGTTTTCAGGGGTTGCCCCTTTCGGGT
>JADFFP010000239.1 GCA_022568115.1 Pseudomonadota bacterium
ATTTGCCGGCAGGCAAACGGTCAAGAACATCGCCGACCCCTTGCCGGTATTCAAGGTGCTCACACAGCCGGGTGCGGCAGCCCACCGGGTGGTGCGAGCCGGGCGGCTGGGCGAGCGCAAGGGCAAGATCATCGGATTCGCCGGGGCCGCGATTATCGTGGCGGCCTTCATCGCGGTCGGCATCTACTACCTGCAGCCGCCTCCCGAAGACCCGATCCTGGCCATGCCCACGGGGCCGACAATTGCCGTACTCGCCTTCGAGAACATGAGCGGCGACCCCGAGCAGGAGTACTTCAGCGACGGCATCACCGAGGAGATCATTACGAAGTTGTCCCGGTTCAGTAACTTGCATGTCATCGCCCGAAATTCGACCTTCCAGTACAAAGGCAAATCGGTGGATGTCAGGCAGGTCGGCCAGGAACTGGGGGCACGGTATGTATTGGAAGGAAGTGTCCGCAAGACCCGTAACAAAATTCGCGTAACGGCGCAACTGCTGGAAACGGCCGCCGGTACGCATCTGTGGGCCGAGACCTATGACCGCAGATTGTCGGTGACAAAGTTATTCGACCTCCAGGACGAGATTACGGAACAGGTCGTGAGCTCGATTGCTGGATCGCATGGAATTATCGCGCGCACCGGTCTCGATCGGCTAAGAGGCAAGGCAACGGATAATCTTGACGCCTACCAATGTGTTCTGCGGGTATATGAATATCTTCAGATCCATACGGCCAATAGGCACATAAAGGCCCGGGACTGCCTGGAGCAGACAATCGAAATCGAGCCGAATTATGCAACAGCATGGGGCTGGCTGGGTTACATTTATGCGGAAACAAACCGGCACGGATTCAACCTGGGCATGGGTGAATCCAATACATTGGATCGCGCCTTGAAAGTTGCGCGCCGGGCAGTAGAGCTGTACCCTTCCAGTCAAGTGGCCCACTTCGGGCTTGCTGCGGCGCGCTTCGAAAGGCACGAGATCGAGCTCTTTTACCCCGAGGCGGAGCGAGCCCTCGCTCTTAACCCCAACAATGTGGTGATACTCGCGGCGCTGGGCCTATGGATGGCCGAATCGGGAAATTGGAAGCGTGGCGTGGCGATGGTGGAAAAGGCAGCTAAGCTCAATCCAAATCATCCAGGCTGGTATCACATAGCGTTC
Organism: Pseudomonadota bacterium; assembly: GCA_022568115.1. Taxonomy (GTDB): domain Bacteria; phylum Pseudomonadota; class Alphaproteobacteria; order Sphingomonadales; family SMXR01; genus SMXR01. Next base: position 1,157 of record JADFFP010000239.1, read on the forward strand.
TTTTTTGACCGTTACCGTGCCGGGGAATACGAACAGGCCCTTTCGGAAGCCCAAAAAATCAATATTCAAGATTACTACCGGATGCATCTGTTACAGGCGGCCGCACTCGGTCAGCTCGGCCGTAAAGAACAGGCACGAGCCGCGGTTTTGAGTTTGCTTCGGCTGTTTCCGGATTATCCCGCAAAGGCCTATGAGGATTTCCGGCACTACAATGTCCCGGCCGAATTGATCGATGCACACAGACTGTTTTATTCCGTGCCTCGAGGGCCATATTAGATCGTTGGAATCAGCGTGGAGATCTACTACGAGCTTCTTCCATTTGGGAGGGGTTTTGACCGAACCGATTCTGGATCTTCAGCTGGGCGGCGAGTGGCATGGGGAAATGACTTTCGAGGACTTAAAGAAACACACCAAAGAGATCATTTCCTGGCCTGAGAAGGATAGCGCCGATGAAACCTGAATATTACGCACAGGATGCCGCGGAGTGGCGCGGGTGGCTTAAGGAGAACCATGCCAGTGCTAGCAAGGTGTGGCTCATCTTCTACAAGAAACATACGAATAAGCCTTCGCCCAGCTATAACGAGGCGGTCGAGGAGGCGTTGTGTTTCGGCTGGGTCGACAGCATCAAGCGCCGGGTCGACGGGGAGCGCTACGCCTTCAAGTTCACGCCGCGGAAGGAGGGCAGCGGCTGGTCGCCGTCAAACATCGCCCGCGTCCGTAAGCTCATCACGATGCGCAAAATGACCCCGGCCGGGATGAAGCTGGTGGAGGCCGCCAGGGCCAGTGGCGCTTGGGCCAGGCCGATAGTCCCGCCCACGTTTGAAATGCCTGATGAATTCAGAAAAGCGCTTCAAGACAACAAGGCCGCCGGGGAATTCTTCGAGACCCTGCCGCCCTCGCAGAAAAAGCAATACATCGGCTGGATCGCCAGCGCCAAGCGGGTTGAGACCCGCGCCAGGCGCTTGTCAAAAGCGCTCGAAATGCTGAAATCAAAGCAAAAACTCGGTATGGTCTAGGCCCTAACCCCTTTCCCCGTCGTATTAATCCACCCCAACATCCCCCGTGCCGGTGATGCAAACGCCGGGTTGTGCTTCCGCACACATAAAAATACTTTAACGAGAACATAAAATATGCTATGCTACTGATAATTATTATCATTCGGACAATTCTTGGGAGGGGATTATTATGTTTGAAAATATTTCCACGTTCGGCAGGTTAGGCCGGACTATTTTGCTGGGTTTAATCTTTATGATTGCCGGGGCAGCAAATTGTAATGGGGAAAAAGGAGTAGAAGAAAAGGAGCCAACTTTTAGCGGGGTAATCGGTTTGGGTGAAAACTCCTACCTGGTTATCCATGATTTTAAGGGCCATGAACGAGATGAGCCCCGGTTTGGGTTCATCACAGTAACTTCTTCAGTTCCTTTGAAGTATAACTATACGCCGTTTGATGTTGCAAAACAGAAAAAACAACTCGATCCATTACCGGCTGATTTAGAATCCATTTGTGTTATTGAAGACGAAAGCTTCCCCAACCCTGGGAAAAATGGACTGGATATTTTGGTAGCGGAATCGGGCAGTTGGAATTATCCAAATTTACCAGGGCCACCATATTATGAAACGGGTCAAATCTACCACCTCAGGTTTGATGGAGAATATTTTTACCAAGATGCGACCTTTGATCTCCCTAGGGTTGTCGATGGATATAACGATTTTGCTAAGCCCAATGAAACAA
>JADFFP010000018.1 GCA_022568115.1 Pseudomonadota bacterium
GGGAATGATGGGCCTTTGGCCCAGGGAGCGGGAGTTGACCTCCGATGATGCCAAGTTTCTGGCAGATACTGTTGGTGCTCGCCTTGGTCGTGTTGCTGTTTGGGCGCGGGAAAATCAAGGGCCTCATGGAAGACGTGGCCCAAGGCATCAAGGGCTTCAAGCGAGGCATGAAAGAGGACGATACGGTCGCCCAGACCTCGTCCAAGACGATCGAGGCGGAGGCTACCGTTACCGCCGAGGGCGCGACGCCGCACAAGGACGCGGCGGCCCAGAAAGACGGCGCGGCTCACGGCTAGTCCGCCCCTCCCGGGGCGGGCGATGGCCGAGCGGCGGGACCCGGCACGCTATGCTCGACATCGGTTGGTCCGAAATGCTTGTGATCGCCGTGGTGGCGATCGTCATCATCGGGCCCAAGGATCTGCCCCGGCTGCTGCGCAGCATTGGCGCTTTCCTGAGGAAGGCGCGGATGACCGCCCGTGATTTTCAGCGCTCACTGGAGGATATCGCCAACGAAGCCGACCTCAAGGACATGGAACAGGAAATCCACGACCGCAAACGCGAGGGCAGGGCCGCGCCCAAAGGGGGCAAAAAGAAATGAGCCGGGAAAGGGAAGAAACCCTGGACCAGAGCAAAGCGCCGCTGATGGAGCATTTGCTGGAGCTTCGCGGGCGCCTGATCAAGGCCTTTCTGTGGCTGTTGGCGGCGTTTGCCGTGAGCTATTATTTCTCCGGGCAGATTTATGATTTTCTGGTGCGCCCGCTGGCCGAGGCGTTTGAGGGCGAGGAAGGGCGCCGGATGATTTTCACCGGTTTGGCGGAGGCCTTTTTTACCCGCCTCAAGGTGGCTTTTTACGCCGCTTTGTTTGTCGCCTTCCCGCTGATTTCAATCCAGATATGGAAGTTTGTCGCCCCCGGCCTTTACAAGGGGGAGCAGCGCGCCTTCCTGCCATTCCTTATTGCCACGCCTATCTTGTTCACCGCCGGCGGGGCGCTGGTTTACTACGTTGTCATCCCGCTCGCCTGGCGCTTTTTCCTGGGCTTCGAGCAGCCGGGCGGGGACGGCGCCCTGCCGATCCAGCTGGAGGCCCGGGTCGGGGAATATCTTTCGCTGATTATCAAGCTGATTTTCGCTTTCGGTATTTCCTTCCAGCTGCCGGTGCTGCTGGTTTTGCTCAACCGGGCCGGGCTGATGACGCTGGAAACCCTCAAAAAAGGCCGCCGCTACGCGATCGTTATGGCCTTTGCTTTTGCCGCGGTGATGACCCCGCCGGACGTGATTTCCCAAATAGGCCTTGGCATTCCAATCATCCTCCTCTACGAATTGTCTATCCTTTTTATCCAGCTGACGAGTAAGAAAAAGGCCAAATCTTAAATGCACGATATCAAATACATCCGCGATCATCCCGATGCCTTTGATGCCGCCTTGAAGCGGTGTGGTGAACCACCCGTGGCGGGAAAAATAATACAATTAGACAAAAAACTCCGCGAGGAAATTGTTGCTTTAGAGGCTAACCAAGCCTCTAGCAACACAATCTCACAAAGTATTGCCTCAACAATGTCTCAGGGGGGTGATGCTTCAGATTTAAAAGCAAAGGGTTCCTCTTTAAAGAAGAAAACTCAAACAGGCCAAGATCAGGTTAGGGACAGCAGAAAAGCTTTAAATGATTTCTTGTTGGAAATTAGAAATCTTCCCCATGACAGTGTTCCGGATGGCGAGGAGGAGGCCGACAACCCGGTTCTTCGTGAGGTTGGAGAAAAGCCTTCGTTTGATTTTGAGGCGAAGGAACATTTCGATCTTGGCGAAGCGCTGGGGCTGATGGATTTCGAGACCGCCGCCAGAATGTCCGGCGCGCGCTTTACCATCCTTAAGGGCGGCCTGGCGCGGCTGGAGCGGGCGCTCGGACAGTTCATGATCAATTTGGCCCTGGAAGCTGGTTATGAAGAGGTCTCGACCCCCTCGCTGGTGCTCGGCAAGGCCCTCTATGGCACCGGCCAGCTGCCGAAATTCGCCGATGATCTGTTCCAGACCGAAGATGGCTTGTGGATGATCCCGACATCGGAAGTGACGCTTTCCAACCTGCACCGCGAAACCATCCTGGCGGAAGAAGATTTGCCGATCCGTTATGCCGCCCTGACGCCGTGCTACCGGGCCGAGGCCGGGTCGGCGGGGAAGGACACCCGCGGCATGATCCGCCAGCATCAGTTTGCCAAGGTCGAGCTGGTCACCATCGCCACCCCGGAAAACTCCCTTAAAGAGCTGGAGCGCAAGACCAAGGCCGCCGAGGAGGTGCTGAAACTTCTGAAATTGCCTTACCGGGTGGTCGAGCTGTGCACTGGCGATCTCGGGTTTTCCGCCCGCAAGACCTACGATATCGAAGTATGGCTGCCCGGGCAGGGCAGATACCGTGAGATTTCGTCCTGTTCCGATTGCGGTGATTTCCAGGCCCGGCGCATGAACATGAGGTGCCGGAAAAAAGACCAAAAGCAAACCCGCTTCCCCCATACCCTCAACGGCTCCGCCCTGGCGGTCGGCCGGTGCCTGGTGGCGGTGATCGAAAACTGCCAGCAAGCCGACGGCTCGATCGCGGTTCCCAGCGCTTTAAGCCCTTATATGGGCGGCCTCAAGAAAATCGGGAAAGCTTAGGCGCGCAATATTGCCAGCACCCGCCGCAACCGGTACACTCACGAGAGTACAATTAAACCGGCGGCGGTATGGCGGCATGATTTTTCACATCACTCCTCGACTTGGCCTTGCGGCGCTGGTCATGGCGCTGGCGTTGGCCGGGTGTTTCGGCTCTTCCAGCGATCCCGCCGATATCAAGCCGGTTTATGTCATGCGCAATTCCCCGATCCCGGTCCCCTGGCCCCATGTAAAACCAACCCCGCCGCCCAGATCTGGGTCTTCCGCGGCCAGCGATGCTCCACCCGCTTTCAGCGGCGGCGCCATTACCGTCAAAAAGGGCGATACCGTCTACGCTATCTCGCGCCGCGCCGGGGTCGACCCCAAGACGATTATCGCCGCCAACAACCTGAGGCCCCCGTACATTCTTCACCCCGGAGATCAGCTGACAATCTCGGCGGCGCGCATCCATGTGGTCAGAAAAGGCGATACCCTGTACGGTATATCGCGCGCTTACGGGGTTGATGTCAGGTCCTTGAGCAAGGCCAACAAACTGTCCTCGCCCTATACCCTGGTGATCGGCCAGCAGATCAAAATTCCGGGCAGCGCCGGGGCGGGATCAAGCCAGCCGCAAAAAACGGTCCTGAATGTCACTATCCCGCCGCGTGAGGGATCAAAATTCCTGTGGCCGGTGAGCGGGGAAATTCTCTCCACCTTCGGTCCCAAGAAAGGCGGGCTGCATAACGACGGCATCAATATCAAGGCCAAGCGGGGAGATAAGGTTAAGGCCGCGGACGCCGGCGTGGTGGTCTACGCCGGCGATGATCTCAAGGGCTATGGCAACCTTCTGCTGATCCGCCATTCGGGCGGCTGGGTGACGGCCTATGCCCATAACGACCGGCTTCTGGTCAAGCGCGGCGACAGTGTAAAGAAGGGCGCCGTGATCGCCTGGGCGGGGATAACCGGAGGGGTCAGCGAGCCCCAGCTGCACTTCGAGATTCGCAAGGGGACAGTAGCCGTCGACCCGATGAAATATTTGGAAGGTTAGGCCTTGAAAAAGGGTAAGAGAATGCTTTTCTTTTAGGATAACTTCGGGCTATAGTCGCGCACCGCAGCCCGGGGAGAAAGCGCCCGGGCAAAATTAAAAAGGAATACATCAATGGAGTTTTTTCCGGTTATTTTACAAGCCAACGGCGGTGGCGGCCTTGGCGGGATCCTGCTGCTGTGGGTTCCGATCATTTTCATTTTCTGGTTTTTCATGATCCGTCCGCAAATGAAACGCGCCAAGGAACACCGGGCGATGATAACAGCGGTCGGCAGGGGCGATACCGTCACTACCGCAGGCGGTTTGATTGGCAAGGTCGTCCGCGTCCAGGACCACGAAGTGGAAGTTGAGATTTCCCCCGGCGTCAAGGTCCGGGTGGTCAAGCAAACGCTCTCCGAGGTGGAAGGCAAAAACAAGCCAGCCGCCAAGGCCATCCCGAAAAAGTAGTTTTTAATTCAAGATCATAAAGGCAGGCGATGCTGAATTTTTCCCGAACCAAGATTTTTGTGATTCTCGCGGTGGTGTTGTTCGGGTTTATGGCCGCCCTGCCGAACGTCCTGACCCCCCAGGCCATCGATAACCTGCCGGACTGGATGCCCAAGGACCAGATCACCTTAGGGCTGGATCTGCAGGGCGGCACCTACATGCTGCTGGAGGTCGATCTGGATGCAGTGATCCAGCAGCGCTACGATATTCTGGTCGATGATGTCAGAAACACCCTTAATGAGAACCGGATTCGCGCCTTGAGCCCGACCAGCGATGGCTCGTCGGTGATCGTCAAGATCAACCGGGAAGAAGATTTTGAGCGTGCCTTCGAGCTGCTGGAAGATCTGTCGCAACCGATCACCAACTCCATTCTGGCGATTTCACAATCGGATATCGAGGTCGAGGATATGGGCGGGAATACTATCCGCGTGACCCTGACGCCGGAGGGCATCGCCCAGCGTTCCGAAAACGCCGTTGACCAGTCGCTGGAAGTGGTGCGGCGCCGCATTGACGAACTGGGGACCAAGGAGCCGACGGTCCAGAAACAGGGCAATAACCGTATCCTGGTACAGGTTCCGGGGGCTAATGTTGACCCTGATATGCTCAAAACCACCGGCACCCTGACCTTTCATATGAGGGATTATACGGTCGACCAAAGCATGCTGGAGCGGGGGCGGGTGCCGCCCCGTTCGGTTATTTTTGATTATCCCAATGATCCGGAAGGGATTGGCCAGATGGCGGTGCTGCGCCGCCCGATCGTCACCGGCGACAACCTGACCGATGCCCAGCCCGGCTTTGACCAGCAGACCAATGTGCCGCTGGTGCGCATCACCTTTGACCGCCAGGGGGCGGTCAGGTTTGCCGATGCCACCTCTAAAAACGTCGGCAAGGAGTTTGCTATTGTGCTGGACAATGAAATTATCAGCGCGCCGGTAATCCGCGAGGCCATCATGGGTGGTCAGGCCCAGATCAGCGGCAGTTTTACCATTGAATCGGCCAAGGAACTGTCGGCCCTGCTGCGCGCCGGCTCGCTGCCGGCGCCGTTGACGCTTGAAGACCAGCGCAGCGTCGGCCCTGACCTTGGGGCGGATTCGGTCGCCGCCGGTAAAATGGCTGCGATCATCGGGTTTGTCGCGGTGATGGGTTTTATCATTTTATCTTACGGCCGCTTCGGCCTGGCAGCCAATTTAGCTCTGATTATCAACATGGTGTTGATCGCCGGGGTGCTGTCCCTGCTGGGGGCGACGCTGACTCTTCCCGGGATCGCCGGGATCGTGCTGACGATCGGCATGGCGGTCGATGCCAATGTTTTGGTATTCGAGCGTATCCGTGAGGAAATAAAACTGGGAAACCCGCCGATGGCGGCGGTCAGCAACGGCTACAGCCGGGCCATGACGACAATTCTCGACGCCAATATCACCACCCTGATCGCCGCGATCATCATGTTCCAGTACGGCACCGGGCCGGTCCGGGGGTTTGCCGTGACCCTGTCGATCGGGATCATCACTTCCGTGTTCTCAGCGGTGATCCTGACCCGCCTTATGTTGTCGGTCTGGCTTAAATCCCGCCGCCCCAAGACCATCAAGGTATAGGAGAGGGAGATGCTGTTAAAACTGGTCCCCGAGGAAACAAAAATCCGCTTCCTGCGGTACCGCAAAATCGCCCTGGTGGTCTCCCTGATCCTGATGGTGGCCTCGGCCGGGCTGTTTTTTGCCCGCGGCCTGAACCTCGGGATCGATTTCGCCGGCGGCATTATGCTGCACATCGGCCATGAACAGGCCATCGATATCGGTGATGTCCGCTCGGCGCTGCTGGACCTGGAGCTGGGGGATATTTCGGTCCAGGAATTCGGACAGCCCGAAGAGGCGCTGATCCGCATTGAAGGGCAGGGCAGTATTGAGGCCGATGAAATTGCCAAAACCTCAGCCAAAGCGGCCCTGGAAGGGATTTTGGGCGAGGTTAATTACTTGCGTGAGGAGGCTGTCGGCGCCAAGGTTTCCGGTGAGCTGGTGATCAACGGCATTCTGGCGGTGGTGTTCGCGGTGATGGCGGTGCTGGTTTATATCTGGTTCCGGTTTGAGTGGCATTTCGGGGTTGGCGCGGTCGTAGCATTAATCCACGACGTGGTCCTGACGATCGGCCTTTTTGCCCTGGCCCGGCTGGAATTCAACCTCTCGATCATTGCCGCGATCCTGACCATTGTCGGCTATTCATTGAACGATACCGTGGTGGTCTATGACCGGATCCGGGAAAATTTAAGGAAATTCCGGAAAATGGAAATAACCGACCTGCTGGATCTTTCCATCAACCAGACGCTGAGCCGCACGGTGATGACCTCCCTGACCACGCTGATTGCCCTGTTCTCGCTATTTATTTTTGGCGGCGAGGTGATCCGGGGCTTTACCGCGGCGATGATCTGGGGGGTTTTTGTCGGCACCTATTCCTCCGTTTATATTGCCTCGCCGATCCTTATCTACCTCAAACTGGAACGTACCGACATGTCGCTGGAAGGGACCGGAGGAGGCCCCCCCTCCTGACCTGAAAGCGATGGAAATCACAGATGGAAATCAAGGAACAAAAATCCCCCGGCCTGACCCTGATCTCAGGCTACGGCAACGGCGCCTTTACGGTCAATGGAAAGCGCCATGAGGGCCATTTGCTGATCACCCCGGCGGGATTTTACCCCTGGCCAGTTAAATCCGTAAAAACCATTCAAAAACAAAGCCTTAAAGCACTTTTCAGAAGCAGTTTTTCACCTGAATTCCTGCTCTTTGGGTTGGGCGCGGAGGTGCCGGATGCGATTATTCTGGCGCGCAGTTTCGAGAAAAAATTCGCCCTTCCGTGTGAGGTCATGACCACCGGCGCGGCGGTCCGCACCTACAACGTCCTGGCCCTTGAGGGACGCCAAATGGCCGCCGCCCTTTTCGCCGTTTGACATTTTGATCTGGTGGGGTCCTAATTGCCCTGGAGATATTAATCCACTTCAGGAGGGAAGCATGAAACTTACGAAATATCTACTGGCCGCCCTGGCAGGAACGGCCCTGATCTCGTATCCGGCCCTGGCCGACCAACACGAGGCCGGGGAGGACGCGATGACCGCGGCCGAAGCCGCCATGGAAGCCGCCGAGGAAGCCATGGGAGAAGCGATGGAAGAAGCGATGGAAGCTGAGGAAGCCGCCGAAGAAGCTGCTGAGGCCGCCGAGGAAGCCATGGAAGCTGAAATAGAAGCTGCTGAAGAAGCCATGGAAGAAGCGATGGAGGCCGAGGAAGAGGCTTTAGAGGCCGCAGAGGAAGCCATGGAAGCTGAAGAAGAAGGCCGTGAAAAAGCCGAAGAAGGCCGTGAAATGGCCGGGGAAAAACGCTCTGAAATGGAACAGAAGCATGAACAAAAATCCTGGGCCCGGGAGGATAAAAAGGCCATGAGGGAACGTCAGCGCGGGGATCTGCACGAGATGCGCGCCCGTCATCGCGAGGAAATGAAAGCCGCGGGCGAAGACAGGGGGGCGAAAAAGGCCCTCAAGAAAAGCCAGCGCGAGGAATGGGCTGAATTGCGCAAAAGCCAGCTCGAGGAGCGCAAGGCCTTGAAGGAAAAGAAGGGCAAAAACAAATAGTCGGTTCCTATCTGGCCCTTTAATCACATATGAAAACCGCTCCATTTTGCCAATAGCGGGGCGGTTTTTTAATATCCCGGATTGTTGCACTATTTCGCCCGCCGTGGTAGGAAAACCGATCAATCAGAATTGTCACAAGGGGTGGGTCATGGCGGCGGAAAAAAGTATCTCTAGCGGGCTGATCCTGGATGTCGTCCACGTCACCGAAGCGGCGGCGATTGCGGCCTCGAAACTGGCCGGCAAGGGTGATGAAAAAGCCGCCGATGCGGCCGCCGTCGAAGCCATGCGCGAAGCCTTCAACCTGTTGGATATGGACGGCACCGTGGTGATCGGCGAGGGCGAACGCGACCAGGCGCCAATGCTCTACATCGGCGAGAAAGTCGGCACCGGCAAGGGGCCGCAGATTGATATCGCCCTCGACCCGCTGGAAGGCACCACCATTACCGCCAAGGGCATGACCGGCGCCCTGACCGTGGTGGCCTTTTCCCATTCGGGAAACCTCTTGAACGCACCTGATACCTACATGGAAAAGGTCGCTATCGGCCCCGGCTATCCGGAAGGCATTATCGATGTCGACAAGAGCGCCGGCGAGATCGCCACGGACCTGGCCAAGGTGAAGCGAGTTCCGGTCGCTGACATCTGCGCCTGCGTACTCGACCGCCCGCGCCATGATGAGATTATCCGGGATTTGCGCTCGCTTGGCTGTACCATCCGGCTGATCGGCGACGGTGATATCGCCGGGGTTATGCAGACCGCGCTGCCTTGCACCGGGGTAGATTTTTACATCGGCACCGGCGGCGCCCCGGAGGGGGTTCTGGCCTCGGTCGCGCTGCGCTGTATCGGCGGCCAGTTCCAGGGCCGCCTGGTGTTCCGCAACGAGGATGAGAAAAAGCGCGCCGCCAAATGGGGCATCACCGACTTGAAACGCAAATACAACCTGACCGACATCGCCAAAGGCGACGTCATTTTTGCCGCCACCGGGGTGACCGATGGCGACCTGGTCCATGGCGTGCGGCGGAAGGCTGACGGCTCGACCATCACCGAAACCGTGGTTCTGCACGCCCACAGCCGCACCATCCGGTGGGTCAAAACAAAACTTCTGGGATAATCATGGCAGGTCCCTGCCTTGGCGTCGCACACTCCTTGTCCGGTAAAGTCTGGGAGCTCAGGCTGGACCGCGCCGGGGATCGCCTGGCCGAGGGTATTGCACAAAAATTCTCTCTGCCGGAAATGACCGCCCGGGTGCTGGCCGGGCGCGGGATTGGGGAGGACCAGGTAGCGGATTTCCTTAACCCCACGCTGGCCCGGGACCTGCCCGACCCGGCTATCCTGAAAGACATGGAACGGGGCGCAAAGCGCCTGGCAGAGGCCATTGAAAACAAGGAAAAGGTGGCGGTTTTCGGCGACTATGATGTCGACGGGGCGACCTCTTCGGCGTTGCTGGCGCGCTATTTCCGCAGCGTCACGGATATTCCGCTGGAGGTTTATATCCCGGACCGTCAGCGCGAAGGCTACGGCCCCAATACCAAAGCCCTGCTGGGGCTGAAAGAGCGAGGGGCCAGCGTGGTTATTACGGTTGATTGCGGCACCCTCAGCTTTGAGCCCCTGGCGGCCGCCAAAAAGGCCGGCCTTGATGTCATTGTCGCCGACCACCACAAGGCCGACAGCAAGCTGCCGGAAGCCTTTGCGGTGATCAATCCCAACCGTCTGGACGAGGACAACACGCTTGGCAATCTTGCCGCTGTCGGGGTGGTGTTTTTGCTGGTGGTGGCGCTCAACCGCGAACTCCGCGCGCGCGGCTGGTTCGCCGCAAGAGCGGAGCCGGAGCTGTTGTCCCTGCTTGACCTGGTGGCGCTGGGAACGGTTGCTGACGTGGTTCCGCTGACCGGCCTCAACCGTACCCTGGTGGCCCAAGGCCTTAAAATTATGGCCCGGAGGGAGAACCTCGGCTTGAGAGTTCTTTGCGACGTGGCGCGGCTCGACGGTCCGCCCAATACCTACCATCTGGGGTTTCTGCTGGGTCCCCGGGTCAATGCCGGCGGCCGGGTCGGCGAGGCCTCAATGGGGGCGACCCTGCTGGCCACCGAAGATGAGGGGAAGGCGCAGCGGCTGGCGCTGGCGCTTGATCTTTACAACCAGGAGCGCCGGGAGATCGAAGCGGCGGTCGAATCGGAAGCGCTGTTCCAGGCGGAACAGGATCTGGCGCAGCGGGAAAGCCCGCTGGTGATGGTCGCCAAAGCAGGCTGGCACCCCGGTGTGATCGGCATTGTCGCCGGCCGCCTGCGCGAGAAATTCGACCGTCCGGCGATTGTCTTTTCGATTGACCGGGAGGGGCTGGCCAAGGGCTCGGCCCGCTCCCTGCCGGGGGTTGATATCGGCGCCGCGGTGCTGGATGCCCTGCACCACAAGGTGCTCGAGGCGGGCGGCGGTCACGCCATGGCGGCCGGCCTGACGGTGCCGGCGGACCAGCTCCCGGCGCTCAGGGAATTCCTGGAAAACAAACTGGAGCAAGCGGTCACCGGCGCCCGGCAGGACCGCCGGCTGGCGCTCGACGGGGTGCTGAGCGCCAACGGTGCGACGGTTGATCTGGCTTCAAGGCTGGAGCAGCTTGGCCCCTTTGGTTCGGGCTTTGCTTCGCCGCTTTTCGCCTTTGCCGATCTGGCCTTGATTAAGTCTGATTTAGTGGGTAAGAACCACGTGCGCACGATCTTCGCCGGCAAGGATGGCGGCCGGATCAAGGGCATTGCCTTTCGCGCCGCGGAAACCGGATTGGGCCAGGCGCTGTTGAAGGGCCAGGGCAAAACCTTTCACCTGGCGGGCCGCCTGAAGCGCGACCAATGGCAGGGCGTGGAGCGCGTGGATATACAAATAGAAGATGCCGCTAAGGCCGAACTTTAAGGAATTGCAAGTTATGATAAGAGCAAAAGCAGGGGTGTCCATGATCTTGTTGGTGGCGGCGGCAATCTTTTTTGCCTTCTTTATGGAAGACAAAGTCAAGGCCAAATTCACGGGCCACGAGGTTTCCGGGGAGGAGACCTCACCGGGCTCGGATTAAGCCCATACGTTTTTATGAATCCCGCTTGACGGCTCTCTGTCTGATCGCTAAACACACCCCCAGC
>JADFFP010000240.1 GCA_022568115.1 Pseudomonadota bacterium
CGGCCATTCCGTCGATCGCCCGGCCTGCTGCGGTGGCCGTGCCGGTAATTCTAGCCAGTTGGCCGGCGGTGCCATCCAGGACGTGCCAGACCAGCATATAGAAAAAAGCCAAGAGAGCTGAATTCCCCTGATCATAATGATAATAATTGATAGCCGCCAAAACTCCGAACACAACCCCGGCCAAGGATACCATGTTGGGGTGAACAGAGGTCTTGCTCAAAGCTCTTGCCAGCCGGTGGCTGATCGGGTGAAACAGCCACAGATTGCTGTAATCTTCAATTTCCGGGGCGCGCGAGGACATCAGTATATATTAATGCTCTTAAAATTTAATTCGGGCTTGCTTCATAGCCCAATCAAGTGTCCGCTTCAAACACAATATGCTCAGGCTCCAGGATTAATTTTTTATTTTGCAGGAGCGCCGGCAACAGGGTCCAGCTGGTGAAGAGACAAGCCGCCAGACCGATGGTCGCCAAAAGCCCCAGCGACTGCAACCCGCCCATCTGCGCGGTCAGCATGCCGGAAAAGCCGAGCGCGGTGGTCACCGTGGTGGCCGCTGCCGCGCCGCCGGTGGTAAACAGCACCTTCATGACGCTGCCGCGTTCCTCACGGTAGCGGTGGTAAATATGAATGCCGTTATCAACCCCGATACCGATGATAGTGGGCAGGATCACCATATTAAAGATCGAAAGCCGGATATCAAACAGGCCCATGGCGCCGAACAGGATCAACAGCCCCGCCAGCGTTGGGGAAAGAACCAGAAAGGCGCATTTGAGATTGCGGAAGAACAGGAACAGCATCATCAGGGTGACGACCGAGACCGCCAGGATGGCGATCGCCGCCTCTTCCTTCATCAGGCTCAGCATGTCGACAAAAATAAGCGCTTCGGTGGCCGGATAATAGGTTTTGCCTGCGACCGTAAACTCACGGATGTCATCGGCGAACTGACGCGCCTTGTCGGCCTGGTACATGGACACCGAATTAAAAATATACAGAAGATAACCGGGGGTGCCGGGAAGGCCCTTGTAGACGCGTTTCAGGCCTTCGGGCAGGTCATCCGGGCTGACCTTGCTGATATCGAGATAGGTCTGCAGCATGCCCTCGCCGAGACCCTCTTCTTCCAGCGAAACGTCAAAACCGCCCAGGGCATCCTTGATGTCGTTGATGATCTTCAGTTTTTGCTCCTGCTCGGCCTCCTCCGGAAGGTAGGAGAAAATGCTGTCAATCTTTCGGATGGTCGGAGTTTCTGTGTCTTTTTCGATGTAGTCATTGAAATAATCAGTGATCGCCTTGATCTCCTGCAGGGTGTCGACAATCAACACCGCCCGGTCGGTGCCATCCGGGAACACCTTGGCGATTTTGGCTCCAATCGCCTGGTGTTCGGGGTTGCGTTCGGCCTGCAGTTTGCCGAAATCGTTTTCAAAGGAGACCAGGGTCGCCAGCCCGGCGCTGATGACCAGAAGAACCCCTATGCCGATAATGGTGCGCCACGGGCGCGGGTATTTCTTGCCTTTGAACCTGAACGGGGAAATAAACACCTTGCCGGTTTTGTAAAGGCCGAATTTTTCCGCCAGCGCCAACATCGCCGGGAGCATCGTGTAGGTGGAAATATAGGTAAGAATGATCCCGGTTCCAGCGATGAACCCGAATTCGTAAAAGGCCCTGAAATCAGTGATAAGAAGGGCAAAAAACCCGACTGCGGTGGTGACCCCGGCGATCAGCGAGGCGGCCCCGGTGCGGCTGATGATAATACAGATCGCCTCCTCGACCGAAGAGCCGGAAATGCGCGCTTCACGGTATCGGGAAAGGCCGTGGATGCCAAAGTCAATCCCCAGCCCGAACAGGATCAGCACCAGGAATATGGTGATCAAATTGAGCCCGCCAATCACCATCTGGGTTACTCCTAGCGTCCAGATAATCCCGGTTGCCAGCGGGATGACCAGGAAAAAAATCGCTCTCAAGCTGCGGAAATAAAGGGTCAGCAAAACCAAAATCAGCACTCCGGAAATGAGGCTGCTTGATTTAACATCATCCATGATGGCGTTATATTGCACCACCCGATTGTAGATGCGCCCGCCAATCCCGACCGTCATTTCAGGGTGAAAGGCGGCCGGGTTCAATTGTTCAGCCGCAGCCTCAAGGTCCTCGATTATTTTTTTCGAGGTTTCAAGGCTCATTGACGAATCCCTGGGCCAGACCACCAGCAGGGTTACTTCCTTGTCGTCACTCTGGAACAGGCGCTGGGTTCCCTTGCTGAGGACCGGGCTGTCAGGGTCCTCGATCCGGCTGCGGATATCTTCGATTTGTTGGTCGGTCAAAAGCCTGGGACCGGGCTGGGTCCGGAGGGTAATATTGACCGGCAGCCCGGTCAGTTGTTCGAGGATTTCATCGCGCCTCTTGATGACCTGGTCACTGGCCCAATCCTTCAGGTTCAGGAGGTCCTGTTGCTCCATATACAACAGCTTGTTGTTGTTAAAGAGAGTGAAATCTTCAGCGTAATCGGCCGATGCAACCCAATCCAGCTCAAGCATGATCTTGGCCTGCATGGCGCGGGCAAAGCGTACCGCGGCATCCGGGTCGGGAGAGGATATAACCACCATGGCGCTGGAAAAACTGCCGGTTTTTTCGAGGACTTTTTCCAGGTTTTTGATGCTGGGAATATTTTCCGGCATCAGCGCCTGGATGTTGGTGTCGATCTTAAGCTGGGTAATTTTGGAAAAGGCGCCATAGGCCAACGCCAGGGTCAGCACTAAAATCAGTCCGCAAAACCGCAGGTAAAACCTGGCGATTTTTTTGATAAAAGGATTTTGCGGGTCTTCTTTTTTTGCCATTAAA
>JADFFP010000241.1 GCA_022568115.1 Pseudomonadota bacterium
CCGCGCGTCTGGCGCAAGGGCCAGTACGAGGGCCTCGACCACGTCCTCTTCGTGGACAACCTGAACCATCGGGTCGAAGCCCATCATGGTCATTGGACGCTCGAGTCGGAGGTAGTTGCTGGCAGCATTGTGGACAGCACCGAGAATGTGGCAGGGACGCAAGATGACGGTCTTGATATCAGGCCGGCTTCCCAGGACGTCCCCCGCCAGTCGTTCCTGTTCGGCCTTGTGCCATGAATAATAAAAGTATTCGTTGGGGCGAAGTGGCTCATCCTCGGACATCGGAACCGGGTTATCGGGATGGCTTCCATAGGCGGCAGCGCTTGAGGCCATGACAAATTTCCTGGCCCCGGCCTCGACCACGGCGCCTAGGATGTTTTTTGTGCCATCGATATTGACCGACAAGGCTTCCTTCGGGTCGCCTTCCGGGTGCGTATAAAAGGCCAAGTGTATAAGCGTGTCGACCGCCTCTGCCTGCAAAATATCAGTGATCGCCGGGTCGCGGATGTCTATCTTGTGGAAAACGATGTTATCCAGACCCTCAGGGGTTTTGACATCAATGCCAACAACACGGGTTTCGGCATCCCGGGCCAGCTTTGTGGCCAAAAGCTGGCCAATGTAGCCTGAGATGCCTGTTATGCAGTAGGTTTTCACGTCTCTAGCCCCCGCTCCCGTTCAGCCCGGCGTACTGGCGGTACCAGGCGATGTTCTGGCGTACCCCTTCGCGGGTTGAGACCTTGGGGCGGTAGCCCAAAAGCTTTTTGGCCTTTTCGGTTGAATAATGGCTGTCGTGCATAACCACGCGAACCCGGTATTTGTTAATCAGCGGACTGTCTTTCTTGCCAAATGCTTTGGCGATATTTTCAACCAGCACACTCAATGGCCAGGCCAGGCGGCCCGGGGCCGATAGCCTTGGCGCCGGACAGGCAAGGTCAGCACACATCCATTCGATAAACTCTCGCCAGGTTACCATACCATCATCAACAGCATTAAACGCCTGACCTGGGGCGTTGGCGCTTTCACCGGCACGGCAGATCATCTGGACCAGGTTGTCGATATAGACCGGCGCCATGATGTGGCGGCCCCCATCCACGTGGGCAAATTTCCCAGCCAGGAGCACCGGCGCCAACTGAAGGGTTGTGGTGTGGTCGTTCGGTCCATAAACTCCGGCCGGCCGGATGACCGCAACCTCAAGGCCTTTGCCGTTGTAACCCATGGCAAAGCGCTCCCCCTCAGCCTTGGTCGTAATATAGGGGTCATCGGGCCGCAGGATGAAGGGGGTGTCCTCTGCAACGTTGGTCTTACCAGGAAAGCCATAGACACTTACCGAGCTGATATGGACAACGCGCTTGACGCCGGCTTCGCAGGCCGCTTCCATGACATTCCTGACGCCCTCGATATTGACCCGCCGGAAGGTCGCCCAGGGGCCCCAGTCAGAGGAATAACCGGCGACATTATAGACCACAGAAACCCCCGCCATGGTGCTTTTCAAACTTTCGGGTTCGGTGATATCGCCTGCTTTGATTGCCAGGGGTTCCAGCCCTTCAAGAAATGTGCGGTCGCTCGATAGCCTGACCAGTCCGGCAACCAAGTGCCTGTCCCGGATGAGACGCTTGCACAGGTTGCTTCCGATGAAGCCGTTCGCCCCTGTTACCAGAACTTTCACCTGAAATTGTCCCTTCCATTTCCCATAAATGGGAAATTCTCAAGGCGTGCAATTGTACAAATATTTAAGTTTTAGTATTTGATTCAAATCAAAATTAGGCCGCCCTTTTTGCTGTAGCTTGTGTTTTTGATTGGGAGGATGCCTTGCAAACAAACACACCAGCCAATTACGATGTCATTATCGCCGGAGCGGGTCCCGCGGGACTGTGCTTCGCACGGGAGTTGGCGGGAACCGGCCTAAAAATTGCGGTGATCGAAAAACTTTCAGAGAAGGTTCTGGCTGACCCACCCCAGGACGGTCGGGATATCGCCCTGACGCACCTTTCTGAAAAAATATTAAGAAAGCTTGATATCTGGCAGCGCATTCCCAAAAGCGAGATCTCGCTTTTGAAGGAAGCTAAGATTTTAAACGGCGTTTCTCCTTATGTATTACATTTTGATTGTCGCGAAACCGGTAAGGATACGCTCGGCTTTATGGTCTCGAACCACCTCATCAGGAAGGCCGCCTATGAGGCTTTGGCTGATTTTTCAAATATTGATTTGATGACAAAGGTTGAGGTTACCTCAACGGCCACAGACAGCACCAGCGGCACTGTCCGGCTTGCCAATGGTAAAACGCTGGAATGTTCACTAGTGGTAGCCGCAGACAGCCGCTTTTCCACCGTCCGCCGGGGTCAGGGCATCCCCGCTTCGATGCATGATTTCGGCAGGGTTGCGATCGTGTGCCAAATGGAACATGAAAAACCTCATAATGAGACCGCGTTTGAGTGCTTTTATTACGGACAAACACTGGCCATCCTGCCACTTCCCGGCAACAAATCCTCGATCATTATCACCCTGCCAGCAGGCGCTTCCGAGGAGGTGCTGAATATGGAAAAGTCCATGTTCAACAAGGATATACAACAGCGGTTTAAGGACCGTTTGGGCAAGATGAAACTGATTGGAAAACGCTATTCATACCCCTTGGTCGCGGTTTACGCCAATAAGTTTGTCACTACCCGTTTTGCCCTGATAGGCGATGCCGCGGTTGGTATGCACCCGGTCACTGCGCATGGGTTCAACTTAGGCTTAAGAAGTGCGCATACGTTGGCGGATGAAATAAAAACCGCTTTGAACATTGGTGAAGATATTGGTTCAAGCGAAATGCTTGAGCTCTACCA
>JADFFP010000019.1 GCA_022568115.1 Pseudomonadota bacterium
GCCGAGACTTAGCGCCAAAACCCCTCAAGGACAATATAAAAGTGTTCCAGGGGCCGTTTAATACATTGGAAATATTTAGAACCTTGGTTTCCTGTGTTCCAGCAGTTCCTGGGCCCAGAACTGGTCCCAGATATTCAAGACTTCTCCGGCCTTTCTGATCTCTTGGTATTCCAGCGGGCAGGTGCTCAGGATCCTGTGAATGTTGTCTTTATAGAGGTCTTCGACAATTTTTCTCACCTTATAGCCCTGGCTGGTCAGGGAGACCCGGGTCGCCCTTTTATCATGCCGGGACGGAACCTGGCGGACATAGCCCAGCTTGACCAGCTTTTTCAGGTTATAGGAAACGTTTGAACCGAGATAAAATCCTCTGGTTTTCAGCTCGCTAACCATAATTTCATGTTCGCCCAGGTTATATATCAGCAGCGCCTGGACCGCGGTAACTTCACCCACATCAGATTCTTCCAGCACCAGGTTTATCAGATCATGCAGCTTCTGGTGCAACCTCTCAATCAGGGTGATAGAGGTATTAAATTCGTGCTTGGCATCGTTTGGATCAACTTCCTTGTCCATCTCTGCTGCCGGTTGTTCGGCTTTTTCCATTTCGTTTTCCCTGAGGTAGTATTAGCGCTGTCGTTGTTTTGCGGCGCAACAGTATCCCAAAAAGCTATAAACATTAAGCGTAAAACAGTAAAAAAAACAAAAATTCCCTAAAATACAACCTGGAAGACATGAATTTTGGCGGCAAATTGAAGAAAATTTAAAATTTTCCAGTTTTTTTAAAGGTCGTTATCCAGCATTTTAAAAATTCCCGAAAAATCCAGACCCCCGTGTCCCCCTTTCGAGAGCTCCGCGTAAAGCGCCTCGGAATGTTTTCCAAGCGGAGTCATGGCCCCGGTCTCGATCGCCGCCGCCTGGGCCAGACGCAAATCCTTGAGCATCATGTCGGCAGTAAAGCCGGCCTGGTAGCCCCGGTTGGCGGGTGAGGCCGGCACCGGTCCCGGCACCGGGCAATAGGTATCCAGCGACCAGCAGCGCCCGGATGAGGTTGAGGCGACATCGAACAGAACCTGGTCTTCAATACCCAGCCGCCGTCCCAGCGCAAACGCTTCCGAGACCCCGATCATCGAGATCGCCAGCAGCATGTTGTTGACAATTTTGACCGCCTCGCCATTGCCTGCCGGTCCGCAATGGAAAATCTTGCTGGCCATCGGCTCCAGCACCGGCTTGGCGCGCTGATAGGCCGCCTCGCTGCCGCCCACCATAAACGTCAGGGCGGCGCCCTCGGCGCCGCCGACCCCGCCGGATACCGGGCCATCGACCATATCGAAGCCGGCCTGCTCCGCCGCCTCATGGATGATGCGCGAGGTTGCAACATCGATGGTCGAACAATCGATCAGCAGGGTTCCCTTATCGGCATGGGCAAGAATGCCGTCATCCCCCAGGAACGCCGCGCGGGAATGTTTGCCCTCCGGCACCATGGCGATCACAACTTCAACCCCCTTGGCCGCTTCGGCAATGCTGGAGGCCGCTTCAACACCCCTCCCGCCGGCGGCCTTGATGGCCTCTGGATAGAGGTCGAATCCCTTGACCTGATGGCCCGCCTTGACAAGATTCCCGGCCATCGGAAGCCCCATGTGACCCAGCCCGATAAATCCTATTTTCGCCATTTTACCTCTCCTTGCATATTGATTAATCAAACCTCAGTTCATCCCCACCCAAGTCCTCGAAATGGGCGGCGACCGCCGCTTTCGAAACCTCTTCCAAAGAAGCCGGCCGCCAGCGCGGGTGGTTGTCCTTGTCGAGCAGGATCGCCCGCACCCCTTCGTAAAAATCATGTCCCTCGATGATGCGGTGGACGATCCGGTATTCCATTTTCATGTTTTCGCGGAAGTTTTTTATCACTTTGCCCTTGCGCATCTGATGGTAGGTCAGCTTCATGCTGGTCGGGGATTTTTTCATCAGCCGTTTGTGCCAGCCTTTGGCCCAGTCAGATCCGCTGTCCCCCAGGGCCGCAACAATATCCTCGACACTGCCGCTGGAAAAAAATGTCTCTATCGCCGCTTTATGGGGCAATAATTTGCTGGCCTCAGCCTGTTTCGAGTAGCGGGCGATAACCTCGCCCACGTCATCGGCATTTTTCGCCAGCGCGGTAATCAGGTCCCCGGTTTGGCCGCTTGGACAAAACGATTGGGTAATCCCCAGATCACAGGTTTCCGCGGCCCCCAGGCGATCGCCGGTGAGCGCCAGATACATCCCCACCCCATCCTCGAGGCGCGGCAGGAACCAGCCACCCCCGACATCGGGGATCAAGCCAAGCCCGGTTTCGGGCATGGCGAACAGGGTGCGCTCGGTGGCGATGCGAAAGGTCCCGTGAACAGAAATGCCGACCCCGCCGCCCATGGTGATGCCGTCGAGGATCGCAATATAGGGTTTGGGAAATTCCTTGATCGCCACGTTCATGCGGTATTCTTCGGTGAAAAAGCGCCGCCACCCGAGTGAAGTTTTATCCCCGTCGCGGTACGCCATGCCACTTTTGTATAATGAGACTACATCCCCCCCGGCGCAAAAGGCCTTGTCTCCCGCACCTGTGATCACCACCGCCTTGATGCCTCCATCACCGGCCCATTGGCCCAGTTGCCGGCGTATGCCCAAGCACATACCGGCGTTCAGCGCATTCAGCGCCTTGGGCCGATTGAGGGTAATCAGGCCAATCTGCCCACGTTTCTCGAAAAGGATGTCTGCATCACTCATTCCAGCCTAGTCCTTCAGAAGATGTTTTGAGATCACTACCCGCATAATCTCGTTGGTCCCTTCCAGTATCTGGTGGACGCGCAAGTCGCGTAAGATCCGCTCGATCGGATAATCCTTCAAATACCCGTATCCGCCGTGCAGCTGCAGCGCTTCGTTGGTGACGCGAAAGCCGATATCGGTGGCGAAACGCTTGGCCATCGCCGCGGCCATGGTCGCCCCCGGGGCCCCCTTTTCTACCTTGACCGCGGCCGCATAGAGCAGCAGCCGGGCCGCTTCCAGCTCGGTCGCCATGTCGGCCAGCTTGAACCGGGTGGCCTGGAAATCGGCGATCCGTTTTCCAAACTGCTTGCGTTCCTTGACGTAGGCCAGCGCGGTATCGAAGGCGAACTGGGCCCCGCCGAGCGAACAGGCGCCGATATTCAGCCGGCCGCCGTCGAGCCCCTGCATGGCGATCCTGAAGCCGGTCCCTTCCTCGCCGAGGAGGTTTTCAACCGGCACCCGGCAGTCATCAAAATTGACCGTGGTGGTCGGCTGGGAATTCCAGCCCATCTTTCGCTCCCGGGCACCGAACGAGAGGCCTTCCGTCCCCTTCTCGACAATCATGCACGAAATCCCCTTCGGCCCGTCCCCGCCGGTGCGGCACATGACCAGGTAAATATCCGATTCCCCGCCGCCCGAGACAAACGCCTTGGAGCCGTTCATAAGGTAATTTTCGTTGTCCTTTTTCGCCCTGGTTGTCAAGGCAGCGGCGTCGGACCCGGATGAAGACTCGGTCAGGCAGTAACTGGCGATCAGCTCCATGGTGGCCAGTTTGGGAAGATACTTTTTCCTTTGCTGCTCGCTGCCGAAAGCGTCGATCATCCACGCGCACATGTTGTGGATCGAAATAAAGGCGGCGGTCGAAGGACAGCCGTAGGCCAGTTGCTCCATGATCAAAGCGGCATCGAGGCGCGATAAGCCCACTCCGCCGTGATCGGGTGAGACATAAATGGCGGCAAAGCCAAGGCCTGCGGCTTTCCTCAATACATCACGCGGGAAGATTTTTTTCTCATCCCATTCGGCGGCGTGGGGCAGCATCTCGTCGACGCTGAATTTTTTCGCCATATCGCGGATCGCCCGCTGTTCATCGGTCAGGAAAAAAGCCATAAATCAGACACCCTTCTCATCGGTTTATATGGCACAGAACCAAATCCCCGCTCAAGCCAAATCGCTCCCTAAAAACACGCCCTTAAACCTTTCATTTGTATTTTTTCTCAAATCGATTATGCTCACCAGTGGAGATTGCGACTTTTTGTTAAGCCGCTGGGGAGGTGAGGGGTCTCATCTCTTGACACTTTAACACCTTTTGGAGGGTTCGGACCAATGACCAACAAACTTTTAATCACGGTAGCTGCGTCTGCCATTTCTCTTCTCGCCCTGAGCGGCTGCGATAATGCATCCGACGAGGAAGCCGCCACGGAAGAAGCAGTGGAAGAAGCCGCTGATGACATGATGGATGCCGCGGAAGACATGATGGAAGAAGCCGAAGGCATGATGGAAGAAAACGGCGATGACGGCGATGACGGCAACGGCGATGACGGCAACGGCGATGACGGCGATGACGGCAACGGCGATGACGGCGATGACGG
This sequence comes from Pseudomonadota bacterium, assembly GCA_022568115.1. Classification (GTDB taxonomy): domain Bacteria; phylum Pseudomonadota; class Alphaproteobacteria; order Sphingomonadales; family SMXR01; genus SMXR01. The sequence goes on from JADFFP010000019.1 coordinate 4,380, forward strand.
CAACGGCGATGACGGCGATGACGGCAACGGCGATGACGGCGACGGCTAAGCCTCAAGTTTAAAATTATTATTGAAAAAAGTCAGCTGTCGCTGACGGCTGGCTTTTTTACATGAAAAAACGGGAGGTCGGCTGGACCGCCGGTCCCCGCTGGTTGCGGAATCACGTTAAAATTTTCCGGGGTCTGAATAGCCCGGATTTTTTAGTTCCCCCGTTAGGTAAGATTCATGATGGCCAGAACGACCAGCATGATACCAATCATGATAAGAAGTTTTTTAGATAAAGGTGTCATTTGATATTCTCCTTTTACTCATACCCTTGCCACGCGTTTGAAGCGGCAGTGTGCTAAAAAAAGGTTAATAAATCAACCTGTAAAATAGCTTAATTATCCCCCTCACCCCTTGTTTGATTCCTTGGCCCTCTCCCATCCCCCTTCGCTAAAGCTACGGCGGGACAGGTCAAGGGAAAGGAGGATAGTTAAAGTTTGTCATGCCCGCCTCCGCGGGGGTGACAGACAATAATTCACCCTCACCCTACCCTCTCCCATCAAGGGAGAGGGGATTTGATTTGGGAACTTCCCCAACTTCCTCTCCCCTGGTGGGAGAGGATTGAGGTGAGGGGGTGATAAAAAAAACTTAACGCCAACACCAGGCTACGCCGAAGCGAAGCTTCAGCTTCGCCCAGGCGAGAGCGTTGGCGCGGCGGTCGTCCGCCGCCCTCGCGGAGCCGTGAGCAAAGCTCACTTGCGTGAGCGATAAAGAAGAGAGGATTGAGGTGAGGGGGTTTTTCAAATAAATTGCGGCCCGTTGTCTCTTTTATTTCAGCGTCGGGATCAGGAAATCGGCGCCCGGCGTAATCAGGCTCGGCCATCGGGAGGTCACGGTCTTGATCTTGGTCCAGAATCGCACCCCTTCCAGGCCGTGCTGGTTAATGCCGCCAAAAGCACTATCCTTCCAGCCGCCGAAGGTATGAAAGCTGAGCGGCACCGGGATCGGCACATTGATGCCGACCATGCCGGCCTGGACCTTGTCGGCGAACTCGCGGGCGGCATCGCCGTCGGCGGTAAAGATCGAGGCGCCGTTGCCGTAGCGGTGGAGCGAGGGCAAGCGGATCGCCTGCTCAAAATCATCGGCGCGCATGACCTGCAGGACGGGCCCGAAAATTTCATCCTGGTAGGATTTCATCTCAGCGGTGACCTGGTCGAACAGCGACCCGGCCATGAAAAATCCGTTCTCGTAGCCCTGGATATTTACCTCGCGCCCGTCGACCACCAGCTCGGCCCCTTCCTTGACGCCGAGATCGATGTAGCCCTTGACCTTCTCCCAGTGGGCGCGGGTCACCAGCGGGCCCATTTCGCTGGCCGGATCCATCGAAGGCCCGACCTTGATCTCCTCGACCCGGGGTTTCAGCATCTCAACCAGCTTGTCGCCGACGTCGCCGACCGCGACCGCGACCGAGATCGCCATACAGCGCTCGCCGGCCGAGCCGTAGGCGGAGCCGATCAGGGCATCGACGGTCTTATTCAGATCAGCATCGGGCATGACAATCATGTGGTTCTTGGCGCCGCCCATCGCCTGGCAGCGTTTGCTGTTGGCGGCGGCGGTGGCGTAGATGTATTTGGCGATCCCGGTGGAGCCGACGAACGAGACCGCCTGAACCCGCGCATCACCCAGGATCGCGTCGACCGCCACCTTGTCGCCGTTGACGACGTTGAGCACGCCCTTGGGCAGTCCCGCCTCCTCAAACAGCTCGGCCAGCCGGAGCGGCACACTGGGGTCTTTTTCGGACGGTTTCAGGATGAAGGTATTGCCGCAGGCGATCGCCATCACATACATCCACATCGGCACCATCACCGGGAAATTAAAGGGCGTAATGCCGGCGCAAACGCCAAGCGGTTTGCGCATCGAATACATATCGATGCCGGTCGCGACGTTATCGGAAAACTCACCCTTCATGGCGTGCGATATGCCGATTGCAAACTCGATCACCTCGATGCCGCGCTGGACCGAGCCTTTGGCGTCCTCGAAGACCTTGCCGTGCTCGTTAGAGAGAAGTTCAGCCAGTTCATCCTGATGGGCGTTGCACAGCTCGAGATACTTCATCATGATGCGCGAACGCCTGACCACGGAGGTTTGCGACCAGCCCGGGAACGCCTGTTCGGCGACAGTGATGGCGGCTTCCATCTCGGATTTTGAGGCGAGCGGGCATTGGCCTGAAACCTCGCCGGTGGTCGGGTTGAAAACCTCGCCGAAGCGCCCCGATTTGCCCTTCACGTGCTGGCCGCCGATATAGTGGGTGTGCTCTTTTGCCATCGAATAAAATCCTTGGAGTCTTTATGAATTTCTGTCACAGGGTTTTATAAGGGTTTACGTATAACCATTTGAAGCCGCGTTCAAGAAAATTACCGGGCTTGGGGGAATTTCATGCCAGATCGCCTGTTCAGATGTGCTTTTTTAGTGCTGGGGTTGGCTCTTTTGGGGTGCCAGCCGCCCGCCCCTGAACAAACTCCCGTTGAGCTGAAGCTGGAAAAATATGCCGGCGAGCTGAAGGTCATCAAGCTTGAGCAGGACGGCGAGGTTTACTCTTTTCTCTATGACACCGGCGGCGGCTGGACGGTTCTGGATGGGGCATACGCCGGGGCGTTCGGCTGCACCCCTTGTGGCAGGACGGTCGGTTTCAGGCTGTCCGGGGAGCGGGTGGAATCTCAAAACTGCAAGGCGATTACCCTTGATTTCGGCGGCCTTGAAGTGACCACAGCGCCCAAGGTCATGGATATCAATTCTTTTCTCCCCGATGGCCTGCCGAAACTCGCCGGGCTATTTTCTCTCCAGACCTTTAAGGATTACCTCGTCACCATCGATTACACCGGCGGCCTTGTGACCATCGAAACGCCGGAAAGCTTTCTGCTGCGCACCCGCGGCATGACCGAAATCCCGCTGAAAGTCACATCCGAGCAGGATGGCGGGAGCATCACCATGTTCACCCGGGTGCTGGACGCCCCGGAACCCTTATGGTTTTATCTCGATTCCGGCAACCTTCGAAGTGTCCTGGTCGCCCCTCATGCGGCGGACTTGTTAGGGCTGGAGGGCGATGGCTCCCTGACCCTCCAAATCGCTGGTCAGCCCTATGAAACAACCGGCGAAGTAATGGACATGATCTACGATGGTGCCCTTGATGTCCGCTTCTTCAAAAGCTACGTGATTTCCCTCGATCTGAAAAACTCCCGGGCTTGGGTGCAATGGAACAAAGCCGAATAACATTTGCCCCGCCCCCTGCCCTTTGCTAAAGGTTCTGGTGAAGGAGAGCTTATGCCGAAGCGCCCAGCAAGCCACGCCAATTTTCCGCATACCCGGATGCGCCGCACCCGCAGCACCGGCTGGTCGCGGCGGCTGGTGCGGGAAAATGAGCTTTCCGTCAACGACCTGATCTGGCCGCTGTTCGTGCGCGAGGGAAAGAAAATTTCCGAACCGATCCCTTCGATGCCCGGGGTCGAGCGCCATTCGATAGATCATATCGCGATCAAGGCGGCCGAGGCGGTTGAGCTGGGCATCCCGGCAGTCGCCCTCTTTCCCAAAACCCCCGCGGACAAGAAAACCGATGACGGCAAGGAGGCGCTCAACCCGGACAACCTGGTCAACCAGGCGATCCGCACCATCAAGGCGGCGGTCCCGGAGATCGGCGTGATCGTCGATGTCGCGCTCGACCCCTATACCAGTCACGGCCACGACGGGCTTCTGCGTGATGGCGTGATCCTGAACGATGAGACGGTCGAGCTGCTGGCCAGGCAAGCGGTGGTCCAGGCCGAGGCCGGCGCCGATATCGTCGCGCCCAGCGACATGATGGACGGCCGGGTCGGGGCGATCCGCGAGGCGCTCGATAAAAAGAAATTCCAGAACACCCAGATCATGGCCTATGCCGCCAAGTATGCCTCGGCCTTCTACGGCCCGTTCCGCGATGCGGTCGGCTCCGGCGGCGTCCTCCAGGGGGACAAGAAAACTTATCAAATGGACCCCGGCAATTCCGATGAGGCGATCCGCGAGATCGCGCTCGACATCGCCGAAGGGGCGGACAGTATTATCGTCAAGCCGGGCATGCCCTATCTCGACATCATCCGGCGGGTACACGAGACCTTCCTGATCCCGATTTACGCCTACCAGGTCTCGGGGGAATATTCGATGCTCCACGCCGCCGCCGCCAACGGCTGGCTGGATCTCGAGGCGGTGATGCTGGAAAGCCTGATCGCCTTCAAGCGCGCCGGGGCATCAGGGGTCTGGACCTATTTCGCGCCGGAGGTTGCCAAAATCATCCGCGGCATAACCGATTGATGCCCGAGATATTTACAGGGGAGGCCTTGGCCGCGCTGGCGACCCTGACCGTTCTTGAGATCATCCTCGGCATCGACAATATCGTCTTTATCTCGATCGTCGCCCAGAAACTGCCCCCCAGGCAGCGCCAGCGGGCGCGCCAACTGGGCTTGCTGGGAGCGCTCGTCATCCGTCTGGTGCTGCTCTATTTCATTGTCTGGATCATCGGCCTGACGGCAAACCTGTTCAGCCTGATGGGCATGGATTTTTCCTGGCGCGATCTGATCCTGATCGCCGGCGGGCTGTTTCTGCTCGGCAAGGGCACGCTTGAAATCCATGAAAATATCGAGGGCAACCCGAAACACCTGATCCGGCCGAAAAAGGCCGCCGCCAACCTTTTTCTGATGGTGGTCGCCCAGATCGTCGTTCTCGATATGGTGTTCTCGCTCGACAGCATCCTGACCGCAATCGGCATGGCCAAACAGCTGTGGGTGATGGTCACCGCGATTATGATTTCGATCGCGGTGATGATGTGGGCGCTCAGCCCAGTCAGCGGCTTTATTGAAAAACACCCGACCGTCAAGATGCTGGCGCTTTCGTTCCTGCTTTTGATCGGCATGGCGCTGATCGCCGACGGCCTCGGCACCCACATCCCGCGCGGCTACCTTTATTTCGCGATTACCTTTTCGATTTTTGTCGAAGCCTTGAACCTGGCTGCCCGCCGCAGCCGGGAAAAGCGGCGCAAGAGAAAAAAGAAGGGTTAAGCCTTAACGGTTCCTGCCCGCCCGGTCTTCCTCAAAGTGGCGCTGGCGCATCGCGTCCAATTCCGCGTCCTGGCGGCCTTGAAGGGCTTTTTTGGCGGCCTTCGGGTCAGGATAGGTGCCTTGGCTGGCTTTGAAATTATCCCGCTCCTCACGGTGCTTCCGGTTCAACGCCCGGACTTCCTCCCGCTGGCGCCTGTTTCTTTCCTTCTTTGTTTCTGGCCGGGCCGGGCTGCTTGAAGGGGTTTCGGTTTTTACCTCCTGCGCCTCGGGCTGGGGCGGCGGTACGGTTTCCTGTACCGGTTCCTGGACCGGCTCCACCTTGGTTTCCTGGGATTCCACCTTTACAGGCTCCTGAACCGGCTCCTTTACTGGCTCTTGAACCGGAACTGCTTCAGTTTCCTGGGGTTCCGCAATAGCCTCTTGAGCAACCGGCGGGGGACTGACGGCAGGAGGGGTCATGCCCGGTTCAGGTTCAGTCTTTCCCTGAAGAATATTGATGCGGTAAGCCATGGTGCTGGAGATTTGCGCGCTGGCCTGGATAAAATCGAAGGTATAAGACCCGCACGGGTTGGCCACTTCGTCATTGGCGGCTTCCTGAATTCCGGTGTTCAGCTGTTCGAAAGCCTCCGCGGGCATGATGGTCGCCATAAAGCTTTTTACAATGGCATGATTTTCGGCAAACAGGTCCGCCGCTTTTGGGTAAAGCTGGCGGCAGCGCTGATCGATGCCTAAGCCGAGCGTAACGGTGGCGTATTGGTTCAGCAATTGCTCGAACGCCTGGTCCTCGGGCGATAGCGCTTCCTGGGCGATGGCCGGAGCGGAACCAGCCAGAAAGGCGGCCAGGGGGATTAGGAATTTTCTCAAAGGGCTTGTCCTTTCACTGACTTTCCGGGAATGTAGGACGCTTGAAGTCTGCGCTCAAGGAGTTTTTATATAACTTCTGGTTTCTTGTTCACAAGCGGCAGCGGCGATTTTCAAGGATTCTGGATATCTACAAGAAACTCGATTCGGCTGATAAGAAAATTGGAATTACTCATGGAATTTATAAGAAGTTCATTGGTTTTACTCCCACAAGAACCAAAACTTTCCTCATTAACCGCGGCTTCAGCCCGGTTGGAAAAAAGTATTTTGGTTTCTTCGTCAATGAGCACACCGAGCACTTCGTTTGCCCTCTGATGCCTGTTGGCAAGGGCCTGAATATCAGCCTCCGGAAGGCCAGGGCACCTCAAAGACAGGAAATATCCCATCGACAAAGCTGAATAGGCCTCAACGGTATAATTACGTTGTTTATCCAGGTACAGGGGAATGACCTTGCTCGCCAGGGTTAGTGCTTCT
>JADFFP010000242.1 GCA_022568115.1 Pseudomonadota bacterium
TCCGGCAGTAGTCGCATTCCCGGCATTCCGGGGTGTAGAGCGGGATCACGTGGTCGCCCGGTTTCAGCGACTTGACGCCCTCGCCGACCTCGACCACCACGCCCGCGCCCTCATGGCCCAGGATCGCCGGGAAGGCGCCCTCCGGGTCGGCGCCCGACAGGGTGAACTCGTCGGTGTGGCAGATGCCGGTGGCCTTGATCTCGACCAGCGCCTCGCCCTCTTTCGGGCCCTCCAGCTGGACCGTCTCAATGACCAGCGGCTTGCCCGCCTCAAACGCCACCGCGGCTCTGGTTTCCATCATTTGCTCCCTATAAATCCTTCAAAATCTCGCGCGCGGCGTTGTGACCCGGCACCCCGGTGACGCCACCCCCGGGATGGGCTCCGGCACCGCAAAGATAGAGTCCCTTGACCGGCATCCGGTAGTCAGCATAGCCCAAAGCAGGGCGGGTTGAAAACATCTGATCCAATGAAAGACGGCCATGGAAAATATCGCCCCGGGTCATGCCGAATTTCTGCTCCAGATCCCAGGGCGAGAGAACCTGCCGCCCGAGGATCGATTTTTTGAACCCCGGGGCATATTTTTCGACAGTCTCAATCACCAGATCGGCGGCCTCTTCACGCACCTCGGGCCACTTTTTGCCCCCCGGCAGGTCGTAGGCGAATTGCTGGCAAAAGAGACTGGCGACATGGCGGCCATTGGGCGCCAGCGAATTATCCTGGGTGCTCGGGATCAGCATTTCAATAATCGGCTGCCTGGACCAGCCATACCGCCGGGCATCGCGATAGGCGTTATCCAGATACCCCATGGCCGGGCCGACGACGATCCCGGCGGTGAGAAAATCGCCGGCATCTTTCCGGCCCCGAAGGCAGTTGAAATCCGGCAGCCGGTCCAGCGCCACGTTGATGTGCAGCACCCCCGACCCGCACGCGAAATTTTTCATCCGCCGGTAAAAAGCGGCGGGAACCTCACTGGCCTCCAGCATTTTGGTGAACAGCAGCCGGGGGCCGATGTTGGCGGCTACGGATTTGGCCTTTACTACCACTTTACTTTCCAGCTCGACCCCTACCGCTTTGCCGCCGGCGGTCAAGACCCGGGCCACCGGGCAATCGGTCTCAACCTCCGCCCCATACCCCCGGGCCGCGCCCGCGATCGCCTCGCTGATCGCCCCCATGCCGCCGAAGGGTTGGCCCCAGACGCCCTTTTTGCCGTTAACCTCGCCAAACGCATGGTGCAGCAGCACATAGGCCGAGCCCGGGGTATAAGGGCTGCCGTAAAACCCGACAATGCTGTCAAAGGCGAACGCCGTCCTGACCGCATCGGCCTCGAAATACCCCTCCAGAAATTCGCCCGCCGACTTGGTAAAAAGATCGAGCACCAGCTGCTGGTCTTCCAGGGACAGCTTGCGGAACCGGTTCCCGACCCGCGCCGCCTTGAGGTACTCCATGATCCCGCCGCCGACGTTGGGCGGTGTTTCCAGCAACAGTGAGCGCAACACCCCTGCCCCTGTTTCAATATCCCGGTAATAGCGGGGAAGTTCAGCCGCATCGCGCGTGGAAAACTTGGCAATCTCTCCTGAAGTGCGCTCCTGGCTGGTATGAAAGGCCAACAGGCTGCCCTTTTCCTGAGGCCAGAAGTTGTTGACCCGGCGCTCCAGAATTTTCAGCCCAAAGCGCTTCAGCTTCAGATCATGGATTACTTTCGGGTTCAGCAAGCTGACGGTATAGGCGGCGAGCGAATTTCTGAAACCGGGATGAAACTCTTCCGTTGTGGCGGCTCCCCCGACCACTGAGCGGGCCTCGAGGACAATCACCGATTTTCCGGCCTTGGCCAGGTAAGCGGCGCACACCAGCCCGTTATGGCCGCCGCCGATGATCGCCACATTGTATGACAGGTCAGACACGGCGCGCCTCCTCCAGCAATCCGGCCATGACGCCCGGCGCCGGTTTGTGCTCCTGGGCTGCGATTGGAATCTCCTTTCGCATTTGCCCGGCCGCGTCGATCAGGCAAATCTCCCGGGCGGCGAACCGGCCGGAGGTGTAGCTGGAGGACGCCATCCCCTCCTCCACGCCCTTGATCAGGCCCTGGTCCTCGGCATTGACCTGGCGGTTGATGCGCCAGTTCAGATAACGGCACGCCTTCATCTCGCGCCGCTGGTCCGGAAGCGCGTAATTGATTTCCCGGATCATCATGGTGGTCGGTGAAATGGGAAGCATCTGCATGAAATCCATCTGGTCGGGATAAAGGTCAAAGGCCAGATTGGGCCACATACGGAAATATTCCCAGCGCCGCTGGCAGTCTTTCGGCAAGTACTTCTTGTACATTTTGACCGAAAGCGTTTCCTTGTTGGTCGGCACAATATCGCCCCACAGTTTCTGCACTCCGTCCTTGACCTCGAGCGAATAGGTGTTGCCAAACAGGCCGGCCAAGTCTGCGTGCGCGACCTCGATATGAAGCGCGTCGACGTAATTGTCGACCACTGTTTTCCAGTTGGCGTCGCGCGGGCGAAGCGTAATCCGGCCGATCGGCTGCACCTCGGCAAGCCGGTGGGGATCGATATCCTTCTGGTAAGGTGAAAACACCTCGGCAACCGACGGCCCGTCGCCGCCGAAACGGATAAAGATAAACCCGTTCCAAACCTCCATCTCGACCGGTTCCAGCCCATGATCTTCTTTTTTGAAATCGGGAAAATCCCGCTCGAATGGAACGTTCTTCAGGTTTCCCTCCAGATCATAACCCCAGGCATGGTAGGGGCACTTGATGCGCTGGCGCGAACCGCTCTCC
>JADFFP010000243.1 GCA_022568115.1 Pseudomonadota bacterium
ATATCCTGACCGATCTCGGAGCCGATGTAGGCGCCCGCCAGCGACAGGCCGGCGATCGCCGCCATGGTGCCTTCGTGGCCCGAGCCGATCTGGCTGCCGATCAGGGCGCCGGCGGTGGCGCCGAACAGCGCGCCCATTTCTTCATTGGTGCAGCCTGCCAGCCCGACGGCCAGGGCGGGGATCAGGACGAGCGCTTTCAGTTTCATATCCGGCTCCTTTTTCTCTTCTCTTCAACTAAAACAAAACAGAGATGAACACGCGGTGAATAAAGTGCTTGCAAAACGTGTAAATTAAATTCACTGGTGCTATAGAATTGAGGCTAAAACATGGAAACCGTGGCAAAAAATATCCCCTTTGAGCAGTTTGAACGCTGGTTCAGGAAGGCCGATGCCAGCGAGCCCGAGTTCGCCAACGCCTTTGCCCTGGCGACCGCGACGCCAACTGGTGCGCCCTCGCTCAGGATGGTGCTGATGAAAGGCTGGGATGAAACCGGCTTTGTTTTTTACACCAACACCGGGAGCCGCAAGGGTGTGGAGCTGAAGAAGAATGACCAGGGAGCGCTGCTGTTCCACTGGAAATCACAAAAACGCCAGATCAGGATCGAGGGCCCGATCACGCCGGTTTCACAAAAAGAAGCCGATCAATACTTCGCCACCCGGCCCAGAGGAGCACAGATCGGCGCCTGGGCCTCGGACCAATCCAGGGTGATGAGCGGCCGCCATCAGCTGAAAAAACAGGTGGCGCAAACCGCCGCCAAATATCTCGGCAGGAAAATCCCGAGGCCGCCGGACTGGTCGGGCTACCGGCTGGCGCCTGAGGTGTTCGAGTTTTGGGCCAACCGGCGTTTTCGCCTCCATGAGCGCGAACTTTACACGCTGCAAAAAGATGGCAGCTGGAAAAAGGAACTTCTGTTTCCATGACCCACGCCAGCCGGGAACAAAGACGCCTGATGCGCGCCGGGGCTTCGGCCTCGGTGATCGTGGCGCTGGTGCTGATCGGCGCCAAGGCCTGGGCTTACTGGAAAACCGGGTCGGTCGCAATGCTCGGTTCGCTGACCGATTCGACGCTCGATTTTCTCGCCTCGCTGATCAATTTTGTGGCGGTGCGCGCGTCCCTGACCCCGCCCGATGAGGAACACCGCTTCGGCCACGGCAAGGCCGAGGCGATCGCCGGTCTGTTCCAGACCTCGCTGATCTTCGCCTCCGCGGTGTTTATCGGCTGGCACTCATATCAGCGGATCATAGCTCCGGTGGTCCCGGATCAAAGCCAGCTTGGGATTGGCATTTCGCTATTTGCGATCCTGTTGACCTTCAGCCTGGTAGCGTTCCAGAAGCATGTGATCAGCAAAACCGGCTCGGTGGCGATCTCCGCCGACCGGCTGCACTATATCGGTGATTTGCTGCTGAATGGCGCCGTGATCGCCGCGTTGCTGCTCTCGACGGTCGCCCAGGTCCCGGCCGCGGATGGCGTCTTTGGCCTCGGCATCGCCATTTATATTGCCTGGAACGCCTACCGGATTGCCAGTGATTCGATCGATATGCTGATGGACAAGGAGTTTTCAAAGGCGGAGCGCGAGGAGATTTTCAACCTGGTGATGGGCAATAACGATGTCAAGGGCCTGCACGACCTCAAGACCCGCCGCTCCGGTCTGGTCAGCTTTATCCAGATGCATATCGAGCTGGACCCGAAAATGAACCTCTATCAAGCCCATGCGGTGGCCGACGAGGTCGAGACGACGGTCGGCGAGATTTTCCCGGGGGCCGAGATTATTATCCACACCGATCCTTTGGGCCTTGAAGAGGCGGAGACGGTGCACGAGCTGGGACGTGAGGAATGAGCGCAATGTTATGACCGATACTGACAATTCCAATCAGCTGCTGCTGCGGGCGGCCAGCGCCTCGGTCCTGGTGTCGCTATTGCTTATCGCCCTCAAGGGGGCTGCCTTCTGGCGAGCCGATTCGGTAGCCCTGCTGGGCAGTCTGACCGATTCCGCGCTCGATTTTTTTGCTTCATTGATTAATCTATTGGCCCTCAAAGCCGCCTTCAGGCAGCCCGGCAAAAAACACTGCCCGGCCATTATTAAGGCCCAGGCCCATGCCGGATATGCCCTGGCTGCCGTGGTTTTGGCGGCGTCCGTCTATTTGGGGTGGAGGGCTTTTTGGCAAATTTGGACCCCGGTTCCGTTTGAAGAAGGGTTCTTCGGGGTCGCGGTCTCGGTATTCGCTATCCTGGCATCGCTCAGCCTGCTGACCTATCAGAAGAATGTCATTGATAAGACCGGCTCGGCGACGATTTCAACCGACCGGCTTCATTTCCTGGGCGATATTATGCTGAATCTTGCCGTCATACTTGCCTTGCTCATCGCGACGGGTGCGGAAATTCCGGCCGCCGACGGCATATTCGGCATGGGGATCGCCGCCTATGTCGCCTTTTCGGCCGTGATGATTGCCGTAAACTCCCGTGACATGCTTAAAAACAAGGGAACCGGAGTAATACCGGAGCTGAAGAAGTGACCCTGCAGGAAATTCCCTACTTTCAGCTCAATGCCTTTACCGCCGAGCCTTACAAGGGCAACCCGGCGGCGGTGTGTCCCCTGATTGACTGGCCGGGCGATGCCACGCTGCAGCAAATCGCCCGTGAAAATAATCTTTCCGAGACCGCCTTTTTTGTCTCGGACGCCTGGGATGGATATCGTTTGCGCTGGTTCACGCCGGCGGTCGAGGTTGACCTGTGCGGCCATGCGACGCTGGCTGCCGGCTATGTCATCCTGAACATC
>JADFFP010000020.1 GCA_022568115.1 Pseudomonadota bacterium
ATGAACCACTCATGTTCCCCGAGGAGTTGCCGACCGTCACATTACCTGTCCCGGAAAATAAACGGATGGCGGTGTTTGCGGCGCCCGAAATTAACCCACTAACGTTGCTGATGGAAAGCGATCCTGATTGTGAGGATAAATTGACCCCCCGACCACCCGTAATGGTTCCGCCATCATTATCAATGGTTACGGCGCCGGTCCCTAAACCCACGATGACCCCGGTAGCCCCACCGGAAATTAATCCGGTGTTATTGCTAATGGAAATAGAGCCCACTTGGCTGATTAATGAAACCCCCCGGCCAAGCCCGGTGATCGAACCGCTGCTGTCATTGACAATACTGATGCTGCCGGTGCCACCAGTGGCACTAATTCCTACACCTCCAGCGGCGGTTGCGGTGATACTTCCCCCGATGTTGTTAACCGTTAGGGAACCGGAAAAGGACACAGTGCGAATGCCCTTGGAACGACCGGAAATTGAACCACTTGTATTGGAAACGGTTAAGGCCCCGGTACCGGAGGAGACAAAAATCCCTACACTAAGTGCCCCTGAAATTGTTCCACTGTTGTCGATTTTAAGGGTGCCGTTCTGGTTCAAAAAATGAATGCCGAAGATACCCCCAGCTATTGAACCGGTGCCCGCATTGGTAATGCTGACGTTGGTGAGGGTTGTGTTTGCCCCGCCGACCTGAGAGGCAAAAATCCCCGCCGATGTTCCGGCGATCAGACCGCCAGAGTTCTTGATCGTTGCTGTGGTGCCAATGTCAAAGAGATGAACCCCATCACCCGCTGTGCCGGTCACCGTGCCTGAAGTGTTGGAAAGCAGGAAAAGACCGTCAATATCGGAAACGAATACGGCGGTCCCACCCGAGACCAGGCCGGTCATGTTATCGATGGTCACATCGGACCCTGTCACATCAGCGACATTAATCCCAAAACCCGTTGCCCCGCCGTCAATGGTGCCGCCGGTGTTGTCGATGGTGACATTTCCCATATGGACAGTGTTGATATCAATACCGGAAACGGCACCCATAATGGTGCCGCCTGAAAGGTTGGTAATATTCAAATTGCCGTCATTGTGAGTAACCTGGATTCCATCGCCTAGGGTGCCGGTGATATCGCCGCTTTTGTTCAGGACGCTGGCCCCGGTGGCCGTGGTAACGCCAACGCTCAACATTTCAATGCCATTGTCACTGCCAAGAATTACGCCGGCGATGTTGCTGACGTTGGCCGGCCCGGCAATTGCATTGAAATCAATGCCGTCATCGGCTGTTCCGGTGATCGAGCCGCCGTCGTTATCCACGGTGGCCGAGGTTGCGTTGGAAATTGCCACGCCGTCCTGTGCGCCGACGATGCTTGAGGGGCTGGAGTTGGTGACCAGCACGGTGGTTGCGCCATCAACGTTGATCGCGTCCTGGCTCTGGCCGCTGATATCTGCTGTATTCAGGTTGCTGATGGTGACCAGGCTCCCAGTATTTTCAACATTAATGCCGTAAGTTCCGCCGGTAATCGAGCCGCTGCCGGAGTTGGTGATGATAACGGAAAAAGTCGCTGTATTGGTTGTCGGGTAAACCAGATCAATGCCTGAGCCGTTCTGGCCGGTGATCGAGCCGGCGTTAAGAATTTGCACGGAAGCAGTGGTGGACGCCGCATCTACCTGGCCAATGGTGGCAAATTCTATCCCGTCATCATCACCGACGATATTCCCCAAAGCGCCAACGTTTACGGTCAGGATATCTCCTTCCAGGTGCATACCATCGGCCCCGGCGGTGGGGCCGGCATCAATCGTGCCGTTGACGTTTAGGGTTACGGTGTCGCCTTTTTTCAGGAAAACCCCGTCCCCGCCGGTTGCGTTCATCAGGATCGAACCTTGCGCAAGACTGGTGCCCGTCAGATTGAACGTGCCGTTAAAGCCGCCGGTACCATCGGTCGCGGAAATCAAAACACCATCGCCGGTGCCGGCCGCAGCAAGGGCGGCAGATTTATCCAACGTAATGGAGAAAGGCTGGGCGGTGACATCGAATGTTTGATTGGTGATTGCCCCGGTGCACGACCAGACCTTGCCTGCGGTTGTCGTGGCACAAGCCGCCTTAGCCGAGGTGGGCGCCAGACCCATGCCCATGCCAACCCCGCCCGCCGCCAGCAGGCCCCACAGCGCCGATGTCTTTCTTCGGGTGACCGGTTTGTCCGCATTGTCGTGGAAAATGGAATTTTTGAGCTGGCATAGCGCTTTTCGGCCAATTTTACTCATAATGTGCCCCCTGGATGCTGAGCCTGCAATTTCAGTTAAACCCGCACCCCTTGTCAAGGCTTTGTTCAGGTCAGCAGGTATCTAAGCGGAAAGAGGGACAGTGATTGAGGCTATCTCCCAGTCAATTATCGCCGCGGTTGCCAACCAGGCAGCCGGCAGGGCCTGGGTCATCCAATGGACGGTACTATTCCGTGTTTGAGTCACACACCCATCCACCCGAGGTCTGAAACTAGCGTTAAAGGTTTTGAATAACCCTTGGGAAATCAAACAATCATCCAGGCCAGCAATATATTGGTTTGACTGAAAACCTGGAAAATCGGTTGACCGAACACAATACAGGCAAATCTATCCACACCAATAAATTCAAACCCTGGAAACTGGTCATTTATGTTGCTTTCGGAGATCAAGCCAAGGCTAAAAATTTTGAAAAATACCTGAAACAGGGATCAGGACATGCCTTCGCAAAAAGGCATTTATGGTAATCTGCTTTGCCCCGAAGGTGCAACGAGGGCTTAAGCCTGAGCAAATCTCGCCGGGTGCGCCAGTTTTTCTTAAAGGCTCTCGGCGATTGCCTCGAGTTTTTCCGCCTCCAGAATATTAACCTTTTTGCGCTGCTGAATTTCAAGCAGCCCTTCCTTGGAAAAGGCCGAGAAGGTGCGGCTGATGGTCTCAATGGTCAGCCCTAAAAAGTCGGAAATGTCCTCCCGGCTCATCGGCAGCAGGATGCCGCCATCGCCGCACCTAAGGCCATCTTTTTTCGCAAGATCCAGCAAAAAGGTCGCCAGGCGCTCCCGCGGGGATTTGCGCGCAAGATCGGTAAGGCGCTGCTGATTGGCCACCAGTTTATCGGTGTAAATGCCGAGCAGCCGGCCTTCCATCTTGGGCGTATCGGCGAACATGGCCTGCAATTGAGGGCGAGGAAAACGGCACAATCTTACCGGGGTGATGGCCTCCGCCGAATAGGCATACTGGCCCTTGGCGTTCAACCCCAGGAAATCCCCCCTATAGAGAAAATCAAGGATCGCGCGGCGGCCGTCGGCCAGCAGTTTGATCAGACGGATTACCCCTTCGGTGATGTTATAATAATTAGTCAGGTTGTCACCCTCGAAAAAAATAGTCTGGCCGGGGTCAAAGGTGGCGATCATCATAAAACCGTCCAGGCGGTCGAGCTCATCACAGGTCAACACATCGCACAGGGTTCCTTCACGTCTGGTACAATTGCGGCAACGCCCCTCTTTCACGAGAGGATATTGGGCCTTGCCTGGCCCTTTATCCACGAGCGGCCCGTCCATTCGCATCCACCTTTGATTTCAGGGCACCAACCTATCTTAGAGCCCTGATGGAAACAAGGTTACAAATAAAACTATTTAAACCGGATTGCCCTTATTCAGGAAAAGCCGCTAACCTGAAAAGATGGCAAGAGATGCAATCAAACTTGGCGTTATTCTGGCCGGTGGCCGGGGGTGCCGCATGGGCGGAAAAAACAAAGCAGACATCAGGTTGGGCGGGCGCCGCCTGGCGGATCTGGCGGTGGCGCGCCTTTGTCCGCAAGTGGACCAGATTATTTTCAGCGCGCCGGCAGGCCTTGTTCATAATACTCCCAACGTCCCGGACGAGGCCAGCGGCATCAAGGGGCCGTTGGCGGGGCTGTTGGCCGCTTTCCGCTGGGGCCGGGAAAATCTGGAGGAGCCGTTTACGATCCTGACGGTTGCTGTTGACACGCCATTTTTTCCGGCCGATCTGGCGGCGCGCCTTTGTGCCGGAGGCGGCCCGGCGCTGGCCGCTTACCTTGGAAAAGCCCAGACCACGTTTGGCTTTTGGCCGCAGGATATGGAAGCGGACTTAAGGGCTTATGCAGAGGAGGCTGACAATCCTTCCATTCGCGGGTTTGCCAGGAAGCGTAAGGTGCCGCTGGTTAACTTTGAAAACCCGGAGCATTTCTTCAATATCAATACCCCTGAGGATTTATTGGAGGCGGAAAAACTTGTCTGATTAAAAACTGGCCCCGCCACCTTTTGGCGGCAAGGTTATAAAGTTCTTCGGGTTATTTCTTGAATTTTGTGAACGGGATAATCATCGGCGTTGATTTTTGGTAATCGGTATATTTCTTGCCGAAGGCGCCCGCCAGGTCTGTTTCCTCATAGGAAATGGCAATGAAGATATAAATGGTCCAGACCGCGCTTAAGGTTATATGCCCCGCGGTCATGACCGGGATACACCAGAACGCCAGCAGCCAGCCGAGATAGAGCGGATGGCGCACCAATTTGTAAAAAAGCGGCGTAACGAACTTGTATTTCGGCAAGTCCTTGCCCTTAAGATGATAAAGTGCCTGCTTGAGGCCAAACAACTCAAAATGGTCGATCAGCAATGTTGAAAGCAATATCAAACCCCAGCCGGCAGCAAAACCAACCCACATCAGCGTGGCGCCAATGCCATCAAAAGCCCAGACAACATCGGTGATTGGCCGCCATTGCCAGTACAGCAGCACCAGCAGCAGGTTGGTCGCCAGCACATAGGTCGGGCGTTCCATCTTGTCGCCAACTATACCCTTCAGCTTTTCCTTGAAGCCTTGCCGGGCCATCACCGAATGCTGCAGGCCGAACAACGCCAGCAGTCCGAAATTAATCAGATACGCCTCCGCGCCGGAATAAGATCCCGGACCATCGATGGTCCGGGGTACCGGAAGCTTGATTCCCATAAATTCGGTAATATTTCCGACGAATGCAATCAGGTATAAAAATACCCCAAAGAAAAAGACGTAAACAATCGTCCCGTATAAAAACCCAATGAAACGTCCCATGATCTTTCCCCCCCCTTAAGTTTAACCCCTGAACAGGGTTTTTGAAGTTTTGAGCTTGCCATATCTGTACAACAAACCCATTTAATTCTAGGCTGTCCCCTTAATTGGGAACGAAGCCCAGTGTAAAGCATTTTGGCGAATTTTCAAAGACAGGGAACATTTCATGCCTTCAGGGGACAAGCAAAAGCATCCAGCCACCATCGTCGCCGAACAGCTTGCTGAACAGCACAAGGAGTTTGGTGATATCCCCTGCCTGGATATCGAGGATGCAAAGAAAATCCTAAACCACACTCTGGGCCTTGTTTTTCCGCATTTCATGCCGGAATGCAGCCGCGGTCAAAAGGCCATCGAAAAAGTCCTGAAAGATCTGCACCAGGATTTGATCCAGGTTTTTGAAAGCATCACCGGATGGAAAAAAGAAGTCTGCAAGAAAAAGGCCGAAACTTTCCTTGAGGGTCTGCCGCAACTGGTGGTCAAAATTGTCGCCGACGCCAAGGCGCTTCATGAAAAAGACCCGGCATCGAAATCCCTGGCTGAAGTTATACTTGCCTACCCCGGCTGTTACGCCGTATCGGCCTACCGAATCGCCCACCAGTTGCTGGAATTGGGTATCCCGCTATTGCCCCGCCTGATGTCCGAGCACGCCCACCGGGTAACCGGCATCGACATTCACCCGGGCGCCAAGATCGGCCATTCCCTTTATGTCGACCATGGCACCGGTGTGGTGATTGGTGAAACCACGGTGATCGGCAATGATGTCCAGATTTACCAGGGGGTGACGCTGGGCGCCCTGAAGGTGGATAAAAAAGAAACCAAAAAACGCCATCCGACCGTTGAAGATAACGTTGTCATCTATGCCGGGGCGACTATTCTTGGCGGCAAAACCGTGATTGGCCATGATTCGGTGATCGGCGGCAATGTCTGGATTACCCGCAGTATTCTGCCCCATTCGCGGGTCATGTACAAATCGACCGACGAGGCCGAAAGCGGCCTCAACTGGACCATCTAGATTTTATTTAAGGAGGGTAAGATGAAAGCCAATTCCATTTTAGAAACCATTGGCGGGACGCCGCATATCAGGGTTAACCGGCTGTTCGAAGGCGATCAGGAAGTGTGGATCAAGCAAGAGCGCGACAACCCCGCCAACAGCATCAAAGACCGGATTGGCCTATCGATGATTGAGGATGCTGAGAAATCCGGAAAATTGAAACCGGGCGGGACGATTATCGAGCCGACATCCGGAAATACCGGCATCGGCTTGGCCATGGTCGCCGCGGTCAAGGGCTATACGCTGATCCTGGTGATGCCCGAATCAATGTCCATAGAACGCCGCCGCCTGATGCTGGCCTTTGGCGCCCGCTTTTCCCTGACACCCAAGGAAAAGGGCATGCCCGGCGCCATGGCCCGCGCCCAGGAGTTGATGGATTTAACTCCCGGCGCCTGGATGCCCTCGCATTTTGACAACCCGTCCAACATCGCAATTCATGAAACCGCAACCGCGAAGGAAATCCTTGACGATTTCCCGGAAGGCCTTGATTACCTGATCACCGGGGTCGGCACCGGCGGCCATATTACCGGCTGCGCCAATGTCCTGAAAAAAGCCTGGCCCAATTTGAAGGTGTTCGCGGTTGAGCCGACCCTCTCACCGGTGATTTCCGGCGGCAAACCAGGCCCCCACCCGATTCAGGGCATCGGCGCCGGCTTTATTCCGGACAATCTTGATACCGGAATCCTCGACGGCGTAATTAAAGTTGACTCAGAAGACGCCCTTGAAATGGCCCGGCGTTCCGCCCGGGAAGAAGGGATTCTGATCGGTATTTCCTCCGGCGCCTGTCTAGCGGCGATCGGCCAGAAACTGCCCGACATGGAAAAGGGCGCACGGGTTCTGGGTTTTAATTATGACAGTGGCGAACGCTATCTTTCGATCAAGGGCTTTTTGCCGGAAGAGGCTTAAATTGCCTCACCCAGGCCAGCCCAGATACTATTATGGTTGATGGTCAGTACCTGGTTGCGATTTTCTTTTTCTTTCAGGGAAACGTGCACCCAGCCGCTCATCGGATCTTCGGGATCGTGAAATTCCAGGATCAGCTGGTCAAAGTCCAGATGATCGCGGATCCATTCTGCCACGTCCCGGTTCGGGATGCCGGGAAGCTCGAAGTCGACGGCTTCCCCACGTGTGTGCTGGGAGGTGGATTTTGACCCGATCGCCACATTCAGGGCCTGGGAACGAAATCCCGAAGAGGGCGAAAATGGTCTGCCAAAATGCTCCCGGAGCGGTTCAAGAATTTCCTTAGCTAAACGTTTTAAATTATTGATCTGGCCGGCATTTGGCGCGTTCCGGATGCCGCGGCGAATCGCTGTTTGGCTTTTGGTCAGCTCCGCAAGGGTAAAATGGGGTGATAAACGCATGATTATTAATCACTATAATTAACCTATCTGGTTATTCATAACACAAATAAACCACCGGTTCCAGTAAAACAATCAGGCTTTTTTGGATTTTACCGCTTCCCTCTGGCGCGGCCAGGCGCGAATCACGGCGTGCGCCAAGGTCGCCAGGGGGATCGCGAAAAAGACTCCCCAGAACCCCCACAGGCCGCCGAACACCAGGATCGCCAGGATAATCGCGTTGGGGTGCAGCCTGACCATTTCGGAGAACAGCAGCGGCACCAGCACATTGCCATCAAGTATTTGCAAAACAATATAAAGACCGACGGCAACAAAAAAATCGCTCTGAAAACCCCAGTGGGCATAGGCTACCACCACCACCGGGATGGTCACCAGCGTAGCGCCGATGTAAGGGACAATCACCGATATCCCGGTCAGGAAAGCCAGAAAGGCCGCGTAGGGCAACCCGACCAGCCAGAAAACTGCCCAGGCGGTAAATCCGACAATAAAAATTTCAAAAACCTTGCCGCGGGCATACTTTCCGGTCTTGGTAAGAACCTCTTCCCAGACCTGATCGGCCAAGTGCCGGTCGGCAGGCAAAAAGCTTGAAAACCATTTTAAAATGGCCGCCTTGTCCTTGAGGAAAAAGAACACCATAACCGGCACCAGAATGGCGTACACCACCACCGTGATCAGGCCGACAATATTTCCGACCGAAACGGTAAGGAATTGCTGGCCCAGTTCAAGCAAACCCCGCTGGATACTGGCCACCAGCGCATCTACCTGCGACGGGTCGACCAGCTCTGGATACCTGGCGAGCAACGCCCCAGCGCTTTCCTTGATAGTGTTCAGCATACCTGGCAATGAGCCGATAAACTGGCCCACCTGCTGGGTGATCGGCGGCAGGATGGTAAAAAAGGCAACAAACGATAAAAGCAGAAAAGCCAGGAAGACAATGACCACCGCCAAAAGGTGCGGCACTCCTTTCTTTCTCAGCCGTTCGGCCGGGCCATCAAGCAAGAAGGCAAACACGACCGCCGCCAGCACCGGGGCGATCATATTGCCAAAAAAATACAGGATCAGGAAGGCACCGAGCAGAAAGCTCACCAATAAAACAACCTGGCGGTCGGACATACTTTGTTTCAGCCATTTGGTGACAACGTTCATAGCAACCACTATCGCTTATTTGCCGGGGGGTGCGTCAACACTTAAATCAAAATCACAGCATTCTTGGTCAGATACGATGAGATAATTTGTCCCGCTCGGCGGGGCGGCATTGGCGTCCGCCAGCATTAAAACCGCCTCCGCCACCCGCTCCGGGGCGAGCGGCGGCCTTAAGCCTCCCGCATACTTGCTTTCATCCCCGGCAATTTCCCAGAGCGCTTTATGGAACATCGGCGTATCCACCGGCCCCGGGGAAAGGGCATAAACCCTGACGCCATAGTCTCTGTAATCCTCGGCGGCGCTCTGGCTTAGGGCTAGAACTCCTGCCTTGCTGGCACTGTAAGCGGCCATCCAGCCGGAAACTTTCTCGCTTAAAAACGACGCCGTATTGATGATGCAGCCCCCGCCGCCTGCCGCCATTGTTTTCAGTTCTTCCCTCATGGCGTAAAAAACACCGTTGAGATTGGTGGCGATAATGTCCTCAAATTCATCGATGGGAATATCCCCGGTCAGACTCGGTGGATGGTTGATCCCGGCATTGTTAAAGGCGATGTCAATTCCACCCAGGGTTTCCACGGCCTTTTCGAAAAAATATTTCACTTCGGTAGCGTCTCTGACATCGGCGTGGACAAAATAGGCCTTTCCGCCTTCTTTGGTTATTTCCCCCTCTAGGCTTTTTCCAAGGTCATCCTCGCGCCCACAGAAAAAAACCTGGGCGCCCTCAGCCACAAACGCCCTTACCGCCGCTGCGCCAATGCCCGTGGTGCCGCCGGTTATCACCACCGTTTTCCCTAAAAACCGTTTGTCTACCTGTGTTTTGGTCATGATTAGGGTCTTCTATAATTCAAAAACCGGGGTTTTTGGCTTTTCCTAAAAACCCGGAAGGACGGCGGACTTTCTTTTGTTTTAAGGGACCAGGGGCTGGGTCAAATCAACCAGTTCCACCTCGAATATCAGGGTCGCCCCGGGAGGAATTGAATCTCCCGCCCCAACGCTGCCATAGGCCAACTCATTGGGTATCACAATTTCAAAAATAGAACCCACCCGCATCAGCATCAATGCCTCCTTCCACCCCTCGATGACCGAATCCAGGGTAAAGGAGAAAGGCTGGCCATTGTCCCGTGTAGTGTCAAAAACTGTGCCATCAATCAGGGTTCCATGATACTGCGTGGTTACCATTGAGAATTTGGTAGGTATGGCGCCATCACCCTTTTTTATAATACGAATCTGCAATCCGCTGGGACGGACAATCACACCCTCTGTTTGGGCATTTTCCTGAAGAAAAACCGCCTGTGGATCGGTCAAATCCAAAGCATCCTCGGTTATTTCCGCGTCGCGCTGATCCAGAGTAAGAATATTTTTATTACCGCAACCAGCCGCAAGGAGGGCAACGGAAAATACAAGCAAAAACCGGGGATGAATTCCAAACATTGTTCTGATCCTGTTCTGTCTTGAGCAACCTGACTGGTATAATGGAGCCAGCCGTCTAAATAAAGGATTTTGCAATCATTAACAGGCCTCTTTTGCAATTCCAAGAGATGTTTCCAAAACTATAGCCTTCCCTGCCTGAAAATTGTAACCTCCGGTTACCTTAACTATTCGGGAAATGCCGTGAACCGTATTTATAAATTTTTTCGCCCATTGGTTATGCTTTTGCCTCCCGAACTGGCGCATAAGGTATCCCACGGTGTTTTCAGGGTGCTCTATCCAGCTCCCAGAAGATATATTCCGGACCCGTTGCTGGCGACGAAGGTTCTGGGCCTGGAATTCACAAATCCGGTTGGCATAGCTGCCGGTTTTGACAAAGATGCCAAAATATCTAAGACCCTTTTCCGGGCCGGGTTTGGCTTTGTCGAAGTTGGGACACTGACGCCACTGGCACAAAAAGGAAATCCCAAACCCAGACTTTTCCGCCTGCAAGAGGATGACGCGCTTATCAATCGCCTTGGCTTTAATAACCAGGGATTTAAACGCGCCTTGAAGCGGCTGGAAAATTTTGCTCAATCCAAACGCAGACGACCCCTGGGTATCAATATTGTAACCAATAAAACATCCTCTAACCCGATCGCCGACTATCTTGAG
>JADFFP010000244.1 GCA_022568115.1 Pseudomonadota bacterium
TTCCAAAATTGGGCTTTTTCAAGCGATCAGGAATGTCCGCTTTGGGTCATAAGCAGACTCTTTTTCTGGGAGAATTTCGTTCTGGTGAATGTCCAGGGCCTCTAAAAGAATCTTATTAAATTTTCATATTTTTTCTTTGGGGAAAATGAGGTCTTGGATAGACGGGTGTGTGACTGACCAGCGCTATGGAACCACCACTCGATAACCCCCCGGCACCCTCAGAATATGGGACCCATTCTCAACCTAATCCTGGCCTGTGCGCTCCCAAGCATTGCTGGTGGTTTGCTATTAATAGACGCTGGTATGATTGCGTCCTAAAAAAACCTTTATGATAGGGAGTCCATAGCGCCGCCCTGACGTAAACGGTGTGTCTTTTGACCTGTTTATCCAAGATGCGATTTTGCACCGCTCTGAGGGCTAGTAAATGGGGTTTTAAGCCTTATCTATCTTTAGTGACGCACACCAGCTGCACTATTCTTTAAAATATCTTCCCCTTTGTTTTCCAATCCCGTCTTTAAAATCGCAAAAGCGTGAGCGATTAGATCGTGCGCCTCGTCTTTGGTGAGGTCTCTTTGGACAATATCAAAGGTTAAACCCTTTCCTTCGCCTAGATTGAGAAGGCAGTGGATAAAGAACGGCCCTGCTTCTTTATTCCCAGAGGTTACAACGGCCATCTGAATAATGGGCTCGATAGCTGTAAAATCTGTTTCCGAATCTTCTACAATCTTTCCTTCTCTCATTTCATTTTCCTTGGTTTAGGCGTTTTCCACCTTACATTCACGGGGCAACCAGCCCTTCTCGTTACGCTCGGGCACCTTCTTCCCGTTTTCTTTAAGAAAAGCGATTAGCTTGTCTTGATATACAGGTGCAATGCCATCCCAGCTTCCCTCATAACAGATTGTGCAGACAGAAACGCCATAATTACCTAATCGCCTCAGTTCATAAACTCCGGCCTCCATTTGGCACTTGGCATCGCAAAAGAAGCACGGGTATTTTATTGGTTCGCTTTTCATAAGGTTAGCCTGAAACAGGTTGGGCGCAACTGGCAAGCCATAATTTTGGATCTCCCGCTTTTTTAGTAAATAGCTAAAAAAAGCCAATTTTCATGCACAAATGTTACCCCGGTGTTACCCCGAAACTATTTTTCAAAAATCCCAAAACGCTGAAACGTAGGGTGGAAGTGGTGCCGGATGTCTGACTCGAACAGACGACCTGCCGCTTACAAGGCGGCTGCTCTACCAGCTGAGCTAATCCGGCGCTGATAAGATAAATCAGTTGGGCGCTTTTTAAGCCCAGAGCGTAATCCGGGCAAGTCCTATTTTACCCCAGGCGTTTCCAAGCGCGCCAAAAAAATTCCCGGTTTTTGATTGAAGTCAAAGTGAAGGACTGAAAGAGGCTTTAGGATTCGGGCCATGAATAAGGGTTTGCTTGCAAAATACGGCGGCAACGTTCCGCGCTACACCAGCTATCCTACCGCCGCCCAGTTCGGCGACTGGATTAGCGCGGATCATTATGCCGCCTGGCTGGGGGAAATCGATGAGGATGAGCCGGTCTCGCTTTACCTGCACATACCCTATTGCCACAAACTGTGCTGGTACTGCGCCTGCCATACCAACATCACTGCCAAGTATTCTCCGATCGCCCGTTATGTTGATCTCTTGAAGAAGGAAATGGAGCTGGTCTCCAAGCGCCTGAAGGGGCGCCCCAAAGTCTCGTTCATCCATTGGGGCGGGGGCTCGCCCAACATGCTCTCGGCTGAGGACTTCAAGGGCCTGATGGCGGCGATAAATGAGAATTTTAAAATCTCCGGGACGGCCGAGAACGCCATGGAAGTGGATCCCCGCTCAATGACCCGGGAAAAGGCCGAGGGATATATCAAGGCCGGGATCAACCGGGTCAGCCTCGGCGTCCAGGACTTCAACCCCCATGTCCAAAAGGCGATCAACCGGATCCAGCCGTTCGAGATGACCCGGGACATCGTCGGCTGGCTGCGCGGCGCCGGCATCGGGGGTATTAATTTTGATCTGATGTACGGGCTGCCGGAACAAACCCTGGAGGATGTGATCCGCAACGTCGACCGGGCGGTGGAGCTGTGGCCCGACCGCCTGGCGGTGTTTGGCTATGCCCACGTGCCGTGGATGAAATCCCACCAGAAAATGATCAATGAGCAAGACCTGCCAACCTCCGGGGCGCGCCTGGAAATGGCCGATGCGCTCTCAAGAAGGCTGGTGGAACATGGCTATATCCAGATCGGGATTGATCATTATGCCAAGCCCGGCGATGCTCTGACCAGGGCTTATCTGGCGGGTGCGCTGCACCGTAATTTCCAGGGCTACACCACTGATACCGCCACCACATTGATCGCTTTGGGGGCCTCTTCGATCAGCCGTCTGCCCAAGGGATTTGTCCAGAACACCACTTCGATGAAAGATTATGCCAACACCATTGGCAACGGCGATCTGGCTACCATAAAAGGCGTCTATGTTACCCGCGAAGACCACTGGCACTGGGCCGTGATCGAGCAATTGATGTGCCAGATGAGGGTCGACCTGAAAAAAGTTTGCCAAACGCTGGAGATCCCGCCCGACAGTTTTTCGCCGGAGATTTTTGCCCTTAAGGAATTAGAGGACGATGGCCTTGTCAAACACCGCGGCGCAACCTTTGAAGTGACCAGGAAGGGGCGTCCCTATGTCCGCTCAATCGCCGCCATCTTTGACCAGCACCTGCAGGACAACACCTCACGCCATTCCAAAGTGGTGTGATAGGTA
>JADFFP010000021.1 GCA_022568115.1 Pseudomonadota bacterium
TATCAAGCGGGTCGCGCTCTCCACCTACCGGGCCCAGCGCCGCGGCGGCAAGGGCCGCGCCGGCATGAGCACAAAAGAAGAGGATGTCCTCTCAAGCGTGTTCGTCGCCAGCACCCACACCCCGGTGCTGTTTTTCTCATCGGCCGGGATTGTCTACAAACTGAAGGTCTGGAAGCTGCCGCTGTCGAGCCCGACCGCCAAGGGCAAGGCGATCATCAACCTGTTGCCGCTCACCGAGGGCGATACCATCGAAACCATCCTGCCGCTGCCCGAAGATGAGGACAGCTGGGGCGATCTGCATATCATGCTGGCCACCAAAAAGGGAATTGTCAGGCGCAATCTGTTGTCGGATTTCTCTAACGTAAAGTCGAACGGCAAGATCGCCATCCGCATGCCCGGGGACGACCGGCTGGTTTCGGTCCAGGTGTGCACCGAGGATGACGATGTGCTGCTGGCCGCCCGGCAGGGCAAATCGATCCGTTTTTCGACCACCGCGGTGCGCTTGTTCAAGGGGCGGACCGCTTACGGGGTGCGCGGCATGCGGCTGAAAGGTGATGATAGGATCATCTCGATGACCATCCTCGGCGGCCAGAAGACCTCGATGGAGGACCGCACCGCCTACCTCAGGGCGGCGCCCTGGAAGTCCGAACCCGGGAAACCGGCGCTGTCGAAAAAGCGCATGATTGAGCTCGAGGGCAAGGAACAGTTTATCCTGACCGTCACCGTCAACGGCTTCGGCAAGCGCACGTCATCGTTTGAATATTCCACCAAGGGCCGGGGCGGGATGGGCATGATTAATATTGTAACCTCCGAACGCAATGGGCCGATCGTCGCCTCGTTCCCGGTCGAGGAGGGCGAGCAGATCATGATGGTCACCGACCAGGGCAAGATTATCCGCACCCCGATCCACACGGTCCGGATCGCCGGGCGGGCGACCCAGGGGGTGACCCTGTTCGACGTCGCCGAGGGCGAGCGCGTGGTTTCGGTCGCCAAACTCCAGGAAGAGGAAGAGGCTGAGGACGAAAACGGCGGTGAGGGGGAGAACACAGAAGAATAATCTTTTCTCGCCACCTAATTTCCTCTAAAGACACCCCATGACCAAAAGTATCCGCATCGGCGTCTATCCCGGCACCTTCGATCCGATCACCTTCGGGCATCTGGACATTGTCCGGCGCGGGTTGAGACTGGTCGACAAGCTGGTGATCGGCGTGACCACCAACCCGGCCAAGGCGCCGCTGTTTAGTGCGGACGAACGGATCGCCCAGATCAAGCGGGAGACCAGGGATCTGGCGAAGATAAGCGGAACCGGGATCGAGGTGGCGGCGTTCGAAACCCTTTTGATGGATTTTGCTGCAAGCCAGGGTGCCAGCATCGTCATGCGCGGTTTGCGCGCGGTCTCCGACTTTGAATACGAGTTCCAGATGGCCGGCATGAACACCGCCCTGAATTCCCAGATCGAGACCGTCTTTCTGATGGCCGATGCCCGGCTGCAGCCGATCGCCTCGCGGCTGGTCAGGGAAATCGCGGCGTTTGGCGGGGATATCAGCAAGTTCGTGCCAAAGGCGATCGCCGAGGAGGTCAAGGCCAAAATGAAAGGATAATGTATGAGCGGGACGGCAGCGAACAACAACCATAAGATTTTGCTTTATACCCTGATGACCGTAGCGGCGGTTTTTTTAATTTATAATTTTTCAGAAAGGTTTTTCATGACCAAGACCTGCGACGACGTTGATATTGCCTCGCTTAGCGACCCGGAAAACACGCTCCTGATGGAGGTCTCCTCGGGCGGCTGTGTAGTGATCGAAACCTACCCCAACAAGGCGCCGAACCATGTCGCGCGCTTCAAGGAGCTGGCCAGGGAGAGCTTTTACGACGGGGTCGTCTTTCACCGCGTCTGGGAAGGCTTTATGGCCCAGACCGGCGACCCGACCGGCACCGGCGGTGGCGGCTCAGGGCAGAACATCAACGCCGAGTTTAACGATCTCTCCCACGAAAAAGGAGTGGTCTCGACCGCCCGGAGCGACCATCCGGATTCCGCCGACAGCCAGTTTTTCATCATGTTAGGCACCAAACCCCACCTCGATGGCCAGTACACTGCCTGGGGGCGGGTGATCGAGGGAATGAAATTTATCGACGCCCTGGAAAAAGGCCCGGCCGGGGACAATGGCGTGGTGATGCCCGAAGAGCGGCGCGACAAAATCATTAAAATGGTGGTCGCCGCCGATCTCGCGAAATAAATATTTTTAAGTGAGTTGGGGAAGGAGGCCATCCGCCCCCTTTTTCTTTTCCAGGATTTCCCCTAAAATCCCCTGATGAAAGTATCAAGCTTTGATTATGAGTTGCCGGAGGGCTTGATCGCGCTTCGGCCGGTCGCCCCGCGCGATGCGGCGAAGATGCTGGTGGTAACGCGGCAAGGGCTTGAGGACGCTTCTGTTCTCGACCTGGCTGGTTATTTGACGAATAAGGATATCGTGGTCTTTAACGACACCAAGGTCTTGCCGGTGCGGCTGTCCGGGACCATCGGCGCGGGCCGGGTCGAGGCGACGCTTTTGAAGCCCCTTGCAAATGGCAAATGGACCGCTTTGGCCAAGCCGGGAAAGAAGTTCAAGCCCGGAACGGAAGTGGATTTTGGGGGCCTGAAAGCGACCGTCGTCTCCCGGGGCGAAGGCGGCGAAATCACCCTCGATTTTCACATCAGCAATATTTTGGAAGCCCTTGATAAAAAAGGGAAAATGCCGCTTCCGCTCTATATCGCCAAAAAGCGCCAGGTGGATCACCGGGACCGCGCCGATTACCAGACAATGTACGCCCAAAAGGACGGCGCGGTGGCGGCCCCGACCGCCGGTTTGCACTTTACGATAAGGATGATGAAGACGCTTAAAGAAAAGGGCGTAAGGTGTGTCTTTGTCACCCTCCATGTCGGCGCCGGAACGTTCCTGCCGGTCAAGGTTGAGGACACCAGGGATCACAAAATGCACACCGAATGGGGGGAAATTTCGAGCGAGACCGCCGAGGCGATCAACCGGGCACGCAATACCGGCGGCCGGGTGGTGGCGGTCGGCACCACCTCGCTTCGCTTGCTGGAATCGGCGGTCGGCGAGGGGGGCAAACTCCACCCGTTCAAGGGCGAGACCGGTATTTTCATCACGCCGGGCTATAAATTCAAGGTCGTCGACGTGCTGATGACCAACTTTCACCTGCCCAAATCGACCCTTTTCATGCTGGTTTCGGCGTTCTCAGGCCTGGAGGTCATGAAATCCGCCTACAAACACGCCATTGAAAACGACTATCGCTTCTATTCCTATGGCGATTCATCCCTGCTATACCCCAAACAATGAGCCGGTTTGAATTCGACATAACAGCCAGGGATGGCGCGGCGCGATGCGGCGTGATCAAGATGGAGAAGGGCCGGATCAGAACCCCGGCCTTCATGCCGATCGGCACCGCGGCGACCGTCAAGGCGATGTTTCCCAAACAGGTGCGGGCCACCGGCGCCGATATTATCCTCGCCAACACCTACCATTTGATGCTGCGCCCGGGGGCGGAACGGATCGCCAGGCTGGGCGGGCTCCACACATTCATGAACTGGCCCGGGCCGATCCTGACCGACAGCGGCGGATATCAGGTGATGTCACTGTCGAAACTCCGCAAAATATCGGAGCAGGGGGTCGAGTTCCAGTCCCACATCGACGGCGAGACCATCATGCTGACCCCGGAACGCGCGATCGAGGTGCAGGCGTTGCTCGGCGCCGATATTATTATGGTCTTCGATGAATGCACCAAGTATCCCGCTACCCACGGGGAAGCGAAAGCCAGCATGGAGCTTTCGATGCGCTGGGCGGAGCGGTCCAAAAAAGCTTTCGACGGGTTCGATCATGCCAAACACAGCGCTCTGTTTGGGATTGTCCAGGGCGGGATCTATCAAGACCTGCGGATTGCTTCGGCCGCGGCGCTGAAAAAAACCGGCTTTAACGGTTATGCCATCGGCGGGCTGGCGGTCGGCGAGGGGCAGGATGAAATGTTCAGGGCGCTCGATTTCACCATCCCGCATCTGCCGGAGGACGCGCCGCGTTACCTGATGGGGGTGGGCAAGCCGGCCGACCTGATCGGCGCAGTCAGGCGCGGCATCGATATGTTCGATTGCGTCTTGCCGACCCGCTCCGGGCGCACCGGCGAGGCGTTCACCCGTGAAGGCGAACTCAACCTCAAAAACGCGCGCTTCCGGGAAGACCCAAGGCCGCTCGATGACAAATGCGGCTGTCCGGCGTGTCAGGATTATTCCCGGGCCTATATTCATCACCTCGTGAAATCAAAGGAAATCCTCGGCGCGATGCTTTTGACCTGGCACAATTTGCAATACTACCAGGACCTGATGGAAGGGTTAAGAGCCGCGATTATTGGCGGCCATCTGTCAGATTTCAAGGGGCTTTAGGCGATCGCGGTAGCGGCGGCTCATGCCGATATGATCGCCACTTTCCATGACGATCCGGGCGTCGCCCGAGGGGGTCGGGATAATCTCTTTGATGTGGTCAAGGTTGACAAGGTTGGAGCGGTGGACGCGCACGAACTTGTCATCGGGCAACTTTTCCTCCAGCTGGGCCAGGGTCGCGCGCAGGAAATAGCGGCTGCCTTGGGCGTGGATGTTGACATAGTTGCCGGCGGCTTCCAGGCGCTCGATGTCGTCCAATTTCAGGAACCTCTCCTTGCCACCGGTTTTGATCAGTACCCGGGTGAGGGGTT
The DNA here is from genome assembly GCA_022568115.1 of Pseudomonadota bacterium. Lineage (GTDB taxonomy): Bacteria > Pseudomonadota > Alphaproteobacteria > Sphingomonadales > SMXR01 > SMXR01. The sequence goes on from JADFFP010000021.1 coordinate 4,741, forward strand.
TTTTGGAATTGGATTTCACCTCAATTGTCGCTTCAAAATAACGATACCTGAAATGCCGGTAGCCGTAGAGGATTGCCAAAATTACGAAGTAAGTTCCAAGGTCTTTCCGATATTCATAAAAAAGTTCAACCGGGATGTCGCCGAAACCATAAAACCGGTCGTTCAGGGCATAGACAATCTTCCTGATCCCCACCATGCCGCCGACATGAATGAGCGAAAACAGAATGGTCAATAATAGATGAAGCCCGGCGGTTTTTTTCCAGGTATCTTTTTGAAATGGCATTCGCCCATCAATCCAAATGATGACAGGAACCAGAAGCACCAGAAGGAAACCGCTGGAAAACTCCCAGGTAAAAGGTTTCCATGGCTCAATAACAGCCCCGCGGCGCTCATATTCCATCAAAACAGATGTGGCGATGACTAGGTTATTGATAAAGAAGAATATTGGCCAAAAAGCCCATTCAAAGACCTTCAATTTGCGCGCCCGGTTTATCATGATCCCTAAAGTGCCACGGCAAACTTGATTTACGCAAGTCCCTAATTTTCAACCGCTGGTCACAAAATCCCGCCGCTTGTCACATCCAATATAGCGGAATGTACTTCTGAGCGCCAAAACCGGAGCACTATTCAATATTTGAAAGGAGTGGATGATGGCCAATTCAATAAAAACGGAACGGCGCTACGATCTGGACTGGGTCCGGGTTGGCGCCTTTGGGCTTTTAATCCTGTATCATATTGGCATGATGTACGTCAGCTGGGATTATCATATCAAAAGCGGCCACCAAAGCCTGTTCCTCGAAAATTTTATGGTGGTCCTCAACCAGTGGCGTTTGCCCATTCTGTTTTTGGTGTCAGGCTCGGCGATTTACTTTATTATGCAAAAGGTAGCTTTGGGCCGGTTTTTCTGGGTGCGCTCGGTGCGGTTATTGATCCCGCTGTGGTTCGGAATGTTCGTAATCGTGCTGCCGCAGGTTTATTTTGAGCTGAAGTTCAAAGGCTATGCCGACTTAACGGTTTTTCAGTTTTTGACCGCCTACTATACCTTTGATCAAAGCTTTGACACCCATATCCCGACCTGGAACCACCTTTGGTTTGTCGCCTATCTTTGGGTCTATTCACTTATTTTTATCCCCGCTCTCTATTTTCTTAAAACCTCCAAGGGAGAGAAACTTGCCAGCTACCTGACCTTTGACAAGATGCCCGGATGGCTGGCGATTGCTCTGCCAGTTGCGATCTTCGCTCTTTATTATGCTTTTATCCGGCCCTACTTTCCCTCCACCCATGCCCTGACCGACGACTGGTTTAACCATATTTTTTACCTCACCATCATGATTTTCGGCTACATGCTGGCGGGCAGCACCAAGGTCTGGAATTGGCTGAAAATTCACCGCAAAAAGATTGTCCTCGGGGCTCTTCTGAGCGCTTCAGCAATTCTGGTTTTGAGAAATTCCCCACTTATGGATTGGCAAGAATGGCCCGACTGGATGTTCTATTCCACCCGGCTATTGCTGACCCTGAACCTGTGGCTGTGGATTTTGGGTATTTTGGCAATGGCTTTTGCCCATATCAACAAGCCCAGCAAAAAGCTGGCATACCTCAATGAAGCGGTTTATCCGTTTTATATCCTGCACCAGACCATCATCATCATGATCGGCTATCCTTTGAGCCAATGGGCCGGGTTCAATATTTACGGGGAGACCGCAGTCCTGATCGTTGGAACCTTTGGTTTGTGTTACCTGCTGTATGAATACCTGATCAGGCGGATCGGGATTTTAAGGTTTCTGTTTGGCATGAAGCCAAAAAACTTTCTGACCAGCGCAAAGGTGGGGGAAAGAGTAACCGCATAAAAAAGGAAAAAAGATGAAGAAAAAAAGTTTATTTGGCGGAATATTGATTCTGTTGGTTTTCTTGGTAGTGGTCCATGGGGTTGCCGAAAAATTGCTTTTTGATCCGGATCCGCCACCCGCGAACTACCCGCCGCCGGAAAATACCCGTGAAGCTCAGCTTCAGGATATCGATTATATGAGCCATTTTTTGGAAATTGACCGAAGTTATTCGGAGCCTGCGCGGGCAAGCGCAAAGGTTTTGCTAAATGAAGTAAAAGCCAAGGCAGGAAGCCTCAGCGAACCAGAATTTGAACTTGAAATTGCACGTATTTCGGCACTTGCAGATAACGCCCATACCAACGTTAATGGCATTTTACGTGCGGGAAAATATCCACGGCTTCCGGTTCGTACATATCGGTTCTCAGACGGGCTTTATATTATCCGGGCCTACGAGGGTTTTGAAGAATTGCTTGGCGGACGGATTATCATGGTGGATGGCAAACCGATTTCTCAGATTGAAACTATCCTTCGCCCTTATGTTGGAGGCCCGGAGGAGTATTTTTACAGATTTCAATTCTCTTACCTTTTTGAGTTTCCAGCCTTCCTTCACGCTGCGGGCATAACCAAAGCGGCCGACAGAGTAGCTATGACCCTAGAGTTTCCAGACGGGCATCGTGACGAGGTTTTCTTTGAAGGCGACTACCAAGAGGCCGAAGGGCCTGCCGGGTTTGCCTATCACATGATTTACCGTGACACGTTGCCGGGTGAAATTGGGTGGAGTAATCTTCTTCAAGATGATGAGAATTTAGAATTTACACTGGAGAGCGCGCGGTCTTTTTTGCTTAGAGAACTTCCTGAAATGAATGGTTATTATATCCGTTACTGGAGGAACGAGGATGTTGGGGCTATTTCCATTTCGGCTTTTAACGGTGAGGTTTCCGCAGCCCTGAAAAACAATTCTCCTTTGGATGTTATCATCCTGGATGTCCGAAATAATGGAGGTGGGGACTATTCTAAGAACAAGGAGATCATGCTCTCCCTGGGCAACTATCTTGCATCCGACGGTCGTCTTTACATAATAACTGGAAGAGGCACGTTTTCTGCGGGTATGTTTTCTGCCGCCTTTGCAAAGGGAGGGGCAGGGGATAAGGCGGTTTTTATTGGCACGCGGGTTGGTGACCGGGACCTCCATTGGGGAGAAAATGACGACTTTACCCTCCCGAATTCCGGAGTGAGGACCGTTTATGCGCGGGGTCTCCACAATATGACCGGGCCGTGCCGGGACATTTGGAAATGTTTTTGGAAGGATTTTACTTCTTATGATCCAGTTGACAGCTTGGAGCCGGATATAAACGTGCCTTTTAATTTTACCGCTTACGCCGCCGGGCGGGATGCCGTGATGGACAAAATCAGGGAAATTGAAGGGGCGCAATAGCTCTCGATTTGTGCTAAAACTTTGCTTGACCAAACCCGGGCGCGGCACTATGTTGCGCGCGCTTCCTTGGGAGCATAAGTGGGCCCGTAGCTCAGTCGGTAGAGCAACTGACTTTTAATCAGTAGGTCACAGGTTCGATCCCTGTCGGGCTCACCATCCGCCTTCGCTGATTTTGCGGAGCAAAATCTAGCTTCGGCGTGACAAGCCCGAAGCGTGCGAAGCGGATGTCTCGCCGTAGTGGAACGAAGGCGGGCTGGCAGGCCACCCGAAAACGCAAATTGGGTGAAAGAATGCCCTCCATAGCCTTGGCGGCAGAGGGCTAAGGCTAGCCAGTAAGCCTTCTGAAGGCGACGCAGGCGAGAGGAGTGTCCCCCGAAGCTCCGGAAGGAGCGAAGGGGGACTGTTCCAGGCCTTGGCCAAGGCTTGTAATAGCGAAACGGAGTGTCACGCCACAATTCCTCACCGCTCCTGAGAGTCATACAGCTTGGTTTACAGTTTTTTGGACAATTTATACCTTTTTTTTAAAAATGAACAGTGGACAAAACAGGAACAAAAGTTTATATTTGAATATATATTGATAATATTTAAATCTTATGTCTATATGTTGTACTGACGCTTAAGGGGACACAAATGCAAAACACTTCCCACGCTGTAATGGCTCAACGGCTAGAAAGTAAAGACAGTTTGGATGATTTTCCAACTCCTCCTTGGGCAACACGCGCACTCATCGAGCATGTGATAGAATATTAGCGAAGACACTGTGTAACTATTATGGCTAATTCACTCAACAAGATCATTCAGGTACCCATCGATCAAGGGTTGCTCGCTGCCCTCGATGAGCTCTCGCAGGCCCAGGGCAGCTCTCGATCAGCGCTCATTCGCCGCGCCTGCCACGATTATCTCGAACGAGTCCGACAGGAAACGCTCGACGATGCTTACGAGCAGGGATATCGCCGAGTGCCCGAGGATTCGATTATTGGCCGCACGCAGGCGTCGCTGGCCGAGCAAGTATTGTCCGAGGAATCTTGGTAGGTGCAACGAGGAGAGGTCTGGTGGGCGGATCTGCCACCGCCCGCCGGCAGGCGGCCCGTTCTCCTGCTCTCCCGGGATCGAGCCTATCGAGTCCGCACGTCGGTTACGGTCGCCGTTATCACCCGCACCGTCCGCAACATCCCCGTCGAAGTGCAGCTTGACCTGGACGACGGCATGCCTGTCGCCTGCGTCATCAATGCAGACAACATCCTGACCGTCCCTAGCGCCCTTCTGAACGAGCGGATTACGATACTTTCACGAGTGAAGATGGCTGCCGTCGCGTCTGCCGTCAGATTTGCTCTGGATCTTCCCTAAGCGCCACGTCCACCGTGCGGCGGCGCGGCTCGAACAGCTCCACCAGAAAGAGGCGCTGCGCCCTCACCCCGACCCTTCGACCATGCTCAGGGCAGGCTCTGCCGGTCGCCCCTCTCCCTCGGAGGGAGAGGGGCCGGGGGCGAGGGAGGAGGTCTCACTCCCCCAGGATCGCCACGTCCACCGTCCGGCGGCGCGGCTCGAACAGCTCCACCAGAAAGAGGCGCTGCCACGTGCCCAGGTCGAGCTTGCCACCCCGGATCGGCGCCCAGGTCGACTCGCCGAAGACCATCATCCCCGCCAGGTGCAACTCCTCGCGTACCACGCCGCGCTGGCCAGGGCGAGTAGGCACGCTTTCCCGGCGAGGGCGATGCCTAGCTACAGCCCAACGTGGTCTTGATGGCCTCCGCTGACTGGGCGAGCTGACTGGCTTGCCCTGCCGTTAGTTGACCGTTTTGTTCCTTTGCGGCCACCTCGTTGATGAACGCCGTGAGCTTGCCACAAACTGCCCCGTCGTTGTTCGGGTTGCCGTCGTTTAGGTTCGCCGTCGCCTGATTGAGGGAGGCCGTTAAGCTGGTCGTGACTCCCTGAGGGAGGCCAAAACTATCGACATCAGTGAGCAAGTTCTCGGTGGCTTGTGTTGGTGTACAGCCATTGGCGTCGACGGTCTCGCCGGCTGGCGTGTCGGGGCAGGCGTCGTCGGCGTCGGGCACGCCGTCGCCGTCGCTGTCAACCACGAGCTCGAAGACGTATGCCGCACCGGCGTTGGTCCCCCCGGCATCCTCGTGATATGCCCCTACGACGGCGGTGTCCCCACTGACGGATACGAAATTACCGAAAAAATCGCCTGTCGGTGCGCCGTTGGCGGTGAGCTTGTGCTGTTCGGCCCAGGTTGTCCCACTGCGCACGAACACGTAGGCAGCGTCAGCGAAACGTGTCCCCACGACAGCGGTGTCACCGCTGATGAATATGGCGCTTCCGAACCCGTCGCTTGACGCGCCGTCACTGGCGGTCAGCTTGGCCTGCTCGGTCCAGGTCGTCCCGCTGCGCACGAATGCGTAAGCCGAGCCTGAACTCTCACCATTATCATCGTCTGATCCAGCCCCCACGACGGCGGTGTCACCGCTGATGGACACCGAAAATCCGAACCGGTCGCCTGGCTCGCCGTCACCAGCAGTCAGCTTGGCCTCCTGGCTCCAGGTCGTTCCGGCACGCACGAATGCGTAGGCCGCTCCGGCATTGCTGCCCCCAGTATCCTCCAAGCGCGCCCCGACGATGCCTGTGTCGCCGCTGACGGCCA
>JADFFP010000245.1 GCA_022568115.1 Pseudomonadota bacterium
TTACCTCGAACCCCTCCTGTTCACCGTAAGATTTTAGGAGCATTTGGACACACAAAACATCTTTCAGAATTGCTTTCTTTTTCCCTGCATCGTGGTGGCTATTTCCTCTCTTAACCTCCAAAGCTTTTATTTCTCTGGTATCATGATTGTAGGCAATTAAATCTACTTGTAAGGACTTAGAAGCTCCTCCATAGGTTAATTGCTGTGTTAAAATGTGTAGCCAATCGGGGTTCAATTTTACATTATTTACACCAGCCACTATTCCCACAGCATCCGAAGAAACCTTAAACTCGTCTTCTTTCCAAACCGTAATGTGTTCATTCAGGTTTATGGCCTCTCTTAAAGCCATTTCAATGATTGTTCCGTGCCTCTTTTGAACCGAACCTATAATAGAAGGAATTTTTGAAAAGCGTTCCCCAGCGATTGGATCAATCCTAAATTCGGTCTCAATTAAACGGCCAACAGTCTCATCAACATGAGGTCTTAGCTTTTCTAAAATGCTCAAGACACCCTCCTAAATTTAACCACTTTAAAAGTATTCAGGTATAAGATGAGTTTTGTCAAACTTTTAGAGCTAAGTTAATTATTATTTAACAAAGTTTTAGTGTTGGTTTGCCTTCCAATAACCTTTTTTAGGGGCTTAATGTTTACAACCAAACTCATAGCGGCTTTAGTTGCCATCTGGACATGATTGGAGGGTTTAGTGGCTACAAAAAAACAGGATTTGGGGACCTATGGGGAAAACCTTGTCAGGAAAAGCTGCTCCTGCCCTAAATGTAAACGAGATAAGACGTTCAAGCTTTTGCCCCCAAATTTCAAATGCGCCGATTTGATTTGTGATTTTTGGGATCATTGGTGAAGCAGCAAAACATGAATACTGGCCTAAAGATTAGAATTCACACTCCCTGCCGCGCTTTCCACTCATTTTATAACTCTCCCAAAAACTTCAGCACGGCTTTGACGCCGCCGTTGCTAGAGAGATCATTGTGGCCGGTATCGGCAAGCGCCTTCAGGGTTTTCGGCTGGTTCGCCAGGGCAAACAGCTGGCGCGACATCCTGGGCGGGATGATCGTGTCATGTTCAGCGATCAGCACCAGCAGGGGGGCGGCAACGTCACCAATTCGCTCATCAGAAGGAAACTTGTCCTTGATCAGCCAGCGCACCGGCAGGTACCAGTAATGGTGCTGCCCGGCCTTGGCGATTGAAGTGTAGGGGGATTGCAGGATCAACGCTTTGGGAGAATATTCGATGGCCATTTTAACCGCGATCCCGGTGCCCAGCGACTGGCCGAAAAAGACCAGGTCGTTTTCATTGATGGCGGCCCCCTTGAGAAATTCTATCGCGGCCCGGCCGTCGGCATAAAGGCCGTCTTCGGTCGGCTTGCCGGGATTGCCGCCATAACCCCGGTATTCCACCAGCAGCACTCCGTAACCGGCCTCTATCAGGGGACCTGCGATCCACGAATGGTTCAAAAGGTTGCCGGCGTTGCCGTGAAAGTAAACGATCGTCGGCCTCTCCCCTTCCGCCCGTTGGTACCAGCCGTAAAGGGTCAGGCCGCCGGCGGTCTGGTATTCGACCACCTCCATATCGGGCAACCCGGCCTCGGCCGGGGAGGGCTGGGCGGTATAGGGAATATAAAGAATGCCGCGCTGGTTAAAGTAAAGCCAGCCGGCCATGACGGCGTAAACCCCGCCGAAAATCAAAAGGCTGCTGAAAAGAAACGGTTTCATATCCAGGGCAGTTTAAACCGCCGGCCCCCCACTTGGAAAGCCCATCTAGAAAACCACCGGGCTGGCCACAACGGCGCCGTCCGCGCCCGGGGTCAGCTCCATGATCAGCGGGGTGGTCATCACCGGGTCCGCCTTCGGCATGGTGATGTGGATCACCAGGTAAAGCTTCCGCGCCTGCTGGAAGGCCTCCGGGGTCAACTGGAAATAGGCGCCGACCCTCCTGACCCCGGCGTGCGCCCGGTCATAGCCAGACAGCGCCCAGATCGGCGGGATTGCGGCGAAGCCATCGGCGCCAACCCGGCGCTTGAAGGTTCCCAGGTCCTCGGTCCAGCTCTCGACCCAGCCGCCCGATTCCTGGCTCACCAGATTGCCATTGACATAGCTGCTTTTGGTCCACGAGACGGTCAGCGTATGCTTGGCCCAGATCTTGTACACCTCGATCCGGGAGGTCGGCAGCTGGTTGCCGTATTCATCCATCAGGTAGACGGTCTGGAAGGTGCCCTTGTCGGAGTGTTTGTCGATATGGGTGCTGACCAGCAGGCCGTCGTCGGTCCACCGGGTCCGGACCTCGCAGACAACCCCGCTGGCCGGGTCGCTGATAGCCACTTCATCCATCTTGCGGGCCGGGTCTTTTTTGGTTTTGGGGCCGCTGGCGGCAGAGCTGCGCCGGCTACTGCCGCCCCCGCCGAACAGTCCGCCGACAAGAGATTTTCCAAGACCCTTGGCTATTTTTTTGCCCGCGGTCTCGGTGCCCACTTTATCCTTGGGGCCGACCGTGATCGGCTGGGCCGCCTCCAAAAGGGCGACATTCACGCCGTCGATGTATATCCTGGGCTGGGGATCAAGAACGGTATCATATTCCACCCCGACCTGGCCTTCCTCGGGCGCATAGAATACGGTCATAATGGGCTCACCCTCCTGTGGCGTAATGGCCATGAAATAGGTTCCTTCCGGAAGGCCGGTCAGCAGGAAAACCCCATCGCCGTCCTGATCTTCTTCGGTGATGGTCTCGCCATCCGGGAAGGT
>JADFFP010000246.1 GCA_022568115.1 Pseudomonadota bacterium
CGGGTTGGCGTCGATGCGGCTTTCCATGGCCCCACCATGCCGCAGCCTCATCTCCTGAACCCGGTCAATTTTCGCAGAGAGCTTCACTGCGGCGCAGCCCATACTCTAATTGGGTTCAGATCCTTATAACCAGAAAAAAGGTGTTTTAGGGGCAGAAGTCCCGGTACAATTACAACAGGTATGCCTGGGAAAGAAATCAGGCTGGTCGCCCGGGTTATCTCCGGTGATGAGCCACAAGCGTTTGCAGAGCTGGTGAAGATGCACCAGTCCCGCATCCGTGCGTTTTTGCTGAGATTAACCAGGGGTGATGGAGCGTTGAGTGACGACCTGGCGCAGGAGGTGTTTCTGACCGCATATAAGAAAATAAAATCTTTTCAGGGAACCGGTTCGTTTTCCGCCTGGCTGCATAAAATTGCCTATACTGCCTTTTTGCAAAACCTCCGCCAGGCCGCGGCCCGGACACGCCGTGAGGACGCCTGGGATCAGCTGCAGATCAGGCACACCCACATCAGGGAGGTCAGACTGGATGTGGAAAAGGCCTTAGGCTTACTGAAATTGGAAGAACGCTCGGCCCTGACGCTGTGTTTTTCCCATGGCTACACCCACGTGGAAGCTTGTGCTATCATGGGGATGCCGCTCGGGACCCTGAAGTCCCATATCGCCCGGGGCAAGGAAAAGCTGGCGGCAGAGCTCAAGCATTTCAGGAAGGATAAGAGATGACCGGAAAAGACAAAAACGCCTGGGTTGAAACCCTCCTGGCCTCAACCCCCCTCGAGGTTGCCGATGACGGTTTTTCGAACAAAATCCTGGCTGAAATCCATGCCCGCCAGAAACGCCGCCTGACAGTTCTGGCGCCCTTTTTTGCCCTCGGGATCGCTTCTCTTCTGGCTTTTTTCCCGTACCGGATTTTCGAAGCCCTGAGCGGATCGCTGGCGCTCGATTATGGCGCCATGCAACCGGCCCTGGTCCCGGTTCTTGTTGTCCTCGGGATGATCCTGTTTTTCAGCTTTTCGGAAGAAGCGGCTTAACTTTTAAGTCAATGCCTGCTCCAGGTCAGCGATCAGGTCATCAACATTCTCAACCCCGACCGAAAGGCGCACCAGGTTGTCGGTGATGCCCAGCGCCTCGCGTTTGGCGCGCGGGATCGAGGCATGGGTCATGATCGCCGGGTGATTGGCCAGGCTTTCCACCCCGCCCAGAGATTCAGCCAGATAGAACAGCCGGGTGCGCTCCATGAAGCGGCGGGTTTCCTTTAAGCCCCCCTTGATGAAGATGGTGACGATGCCGCTAAAGCCGTCCATCTGGCGTTTGGCCAGGTCATGCTGCGGGTGGCTGGCAAGGCCGGGATACAAAACCCTCTCGATTTTCGCGTGCCCCTCTGCCCATCTGGCGATGGCAAGCGCGTTTTGATTATGGCGCTCCATGCGAAGATGGAGCGTCTTTAAGGACCGGAGCACCAGGAAACTTTCGAACGGCCCCTGGATGGCGCCGACCGCGTTTTGCAGAAAGGTCATTTTTTCCTGCAGTCCGGTATTTTCGCCGACCACGACAATCCCGCCAATCATGTCCGAGTGGCCGTTCAGGTACTTGGTGGCGGAATGAACCACCATATCAATGCCCAGCTCCAGCGGGCGCTGGATATAGGGCGAGGAAAAGGTGTTGTCGCAGACCGTGATGATGCCTTTTTCCCTGGCAAAGTCCGCCACCGCTTTCAGGTCGACCAGTTTCAGCAGGGGATTGGTCGGGGTCTCGACCCAGATCATTCTGGTGTTGTCCCGGACATGTTTTTCCAGGTTTCCGGAATCAGACAGGTCGGCAAAGGTAAATTCCAGCCCGGCGGACGGTTTGCGGACGTTTTCGAACAAACGGTAGGTTCCACCGTAGACATCATCGGTGGAGACCACGTGGGAGCCGCTGGGAAGAATATCCAGCACGGTCGCGGTCGCCGCCAGGCCGGAGGCAAAGGCAAAGCCCTTTTGCCCTCCTTCCAGATCGGCCAGGCAGCGCTCGTAGGCAAACCGGGTCAGGTTGTGGGAGCGGGAATATTCATAGCCCTGGTGAACCCCCGGGCTTTTCTGGACGTAGGTGGAGGTGGCGTAAATCGGCGTGATTACGGCGCCGGTGACCGGGTCCGGCTGCTGGCCGGCGTGGATCGCCCTGGTGTCAAATCCGTCTCTGTTTTTCTTAGACATTAAAACCTGCCCTTGGCGATGTAGTTTATCATATCGACCCGGGTGATCAGCCCGTAGAACCCGTTTTCATCGTTGACCATCACCGCGGTGCCCTCTTTGAGGATTTCGGCGACCTCTGCCGGGCTGGCCGAAAGCGGCACGGTTTGCGGGGTCCGGTCCATGGCGCTTTCCACCGTATCGGCAAAAGCCTCCGGGTTATTTGCGATCGCCTTGGCTATCTGGCGCTCACCGATCAAACCTTCAAGAGTCCCCTCCTTGCTTAAGACCGGAAGCTGGCTGATGCCATAAAGCATCAGGCGCCTGAAGGCCGCTTCCAGCGTGTCGCTGGGGCTGGCGGTGACAACCGCATGTTCGGCATGGCGGCGGGCGATAATGTCCAGAAGATTGTCCTTGGCGGTGCGCTCGACAAAGCCCTGGTCGATCAGCCAGTATTCGTTGAAGGCCTTGGAGAGATATTTGTTGCCGGTATCGCAAACAAACGTGACCACCCGTTTCGGGGTTTTTTGTTCGCGGCAGTACCTGAGAGCCGCGCCCAGCAGCGTTCCGGTGG
>JADFFP010000247.1 GCA_022568115.1 Pseudomonadota bacterium
CCTTGGGGTCGTCGCGTGTGCCCGAAACCCGGTAGTTGACGGCGAACAGGCCTTCGCCCTTGCCGCCCATCAGGATCGTGCCGATGATCGGTATGCGGCTGATGATGGTGTTCAGGGTATAGGCCGGGACCACCGTGCCATTAATATTCATGCGTTCGAAGCGCTGGTCGATCTGGCCCTCCATGGTGAAGCCGAGCGACGGGCCGCTGGCCGAGCCGCCGCTAATATCGAACACTTCATCCTCCAGCTTGAAGGGGATCAACAGTTGCTTGAAATCGACCCCGCCCGCACGGATCATTTCGTCCAGACCGCTTCTTTCGTCCTCAGCCAGCGCCTGGATCAGGGTTGAGGACTTGACCATCCGGAAATCGTTCACCGCCAGCGTACCGGCCGCATAAAGCGGAGTCTGGTAGATATTGAGGTCCGCGGTCAGCACCAGTCGCCCGCCGATCGCATTGCGGAATATGTCAACCCCGAGGCCAAACCGCCCGGCATTGTCGCTTTCGATGGTAAGATGGCGGCCGGCTTGGTCATTATCGAGCGCGATCTGGAACATCCCGCCGTCATCGATGGCGCCGATGACATTGGCGGCGATCCAGAATTCGCGCCGTTTTTCGGCAACGATCGAGACATTGGTGTAGCGCACGCCGTTCATGCCAAAGACCTGATCGGCGAGCACGGTCATTTTCATATTGGGGGCGAAACTTTCCCCGGGTGAGTCCTCGAACATGGTCTCAAGGAAAGGGGCCGCGTTGAGGGTGCGGGCCTGGATGGCGAGCTCCAGAACCCCGTCCGGACGCTGCCGGGCGGTGGCGGTCAGGTCATGGCGGCCGGAGACGAACAACGGCACATCGGCGCGTTTCATCAGGCCGCTTTCGGCATCGAAAATAAACGCCCCGTTAAAGGTCAGCTCGCGGGTTCTCAGCCGGACATTGCGGACATGGAATTCATCGCCGGTCCATTCCAGATCGAACGAGCCTTCGGCCGGCCGGTTGGCGTCCTTGTACCAGTCCATTTTGCCGGCCGAAACCCTGGCGTTGAAAAAGTCCAGCGTCCCCTGCCCGGTTTTCAACTCGCCGTCGATGCCGCGCATCGACATATAGACCCGGGCGGTGCCCTCCATGGTGAGGTCCTCGGGCAGGCCGAAGCGGTGGAGGTTTTGATCGCTAACGTTGCCTGAAATCTCAATCCGGGTGGAATAGGCCTCGGTCTCGCTGGGGATAAAATCCTGGGTCCAGTAAAAATCGAACGGCGCCCCGCGCAACAGGCCGGTGCCATTGGCCACCAGCCCCGAGGGAGTCACCGTCAGGGTTATGGTCCCTTCGGTCAGGCCGCCCTCTGAAATCAGCTCCGGCACCGCGGCGTCATAGATGGTCGCCTCGATGGTATAATCCTCCTCGCCTACCGGAGCGCCCTGGTAGAGCGGCACCTCAAGGCGCGCCACCCCTGAAACCCGGCCGAAATCATCCCCCGGATCCAGACCGTGCTTGGAAAATACCTGGAGCGGCTCCTGATCCACCAGCCTCAGGATCCGCTGCAGGTCCCCCTCCAGCCGGATGGTGGCGAAACCCATCTGCTGTTGGCTGACGGTCAGTTCTTCAATCTCAAAGAAAATATCGGTTATCGGGAGGCCATATACTTCCCCCCGGTGAACGGCGGCGGTCAGGCGGTTGCCGTTGATGGTCAGGGTGCCAAAAACATTTTCCAATGGCGACATCGGCCTCAGGAAATGGATCTCGCCATCGGCGAAATCCATGGTGACGTTCATGGCCTGGTCGGGCAATGGCCGGGTTTCCCAAATCTCAGGGGTAAAAGCCACCTCGGCTTCGAGATTATTGAGGGTTCCCTCAGGGACATTCTGTTCAAGCCAGACCCGTCCGCCCGAGTGCGGAACCGGCGGCCACAACTTGAGCAGGGTTGAAATTTTCAGGTTATCCCCGCGGAAATGCATCCGCACCGCGGGAACCGGCTGGTCCGCCTCAAACTCCAGAAACCCGTCGCCCTCGATAATCGCCTGGTCGACGGAGAGGCGAATCAGGTCAATGCTGACCAGGTTTTCAGCCGGGTCAAGGACGCCCTTTAAAATCATATCCTCAAACGCCGCCGGGCTCGGGTGAAACGGTTCATAAAAGATCGTGCCGGGACCGCCGCCGATATCAAAAGCCACCAGGCTGATGCCGCCGCCGGCGTTCTGCCAGAAAGAAACCGACCCGTAGAGAGGCATGTTGATGGCCTGGAAAACGCCCTCAAGCCCCACTTCTTCGGCGAGCCGCGCCGGGTTCAGCCCCTCGACCTCCAAATCGGTCCGGGTTTGCCCTTCCGCGGTGTTGCCGGAGCGCAGGTTGACGCGAACCTCTTCACCCTCGGAGACCAGGCTCATTCCGGCGTTCAGGGACAACCCAAGCGGGGTCCTGATCAGCGACAGGCTGGCATCCGGCATAATCCAGACCACGCCCGAGGCTTTTTCCTTCAGGGTTACAGTGGTATTGCGGATATTGACCACCTTAAGCGCTCTTAAGGGGCTATCCTCCCCCTCCCCTTCAAGCAGCGCTTCCATAAATCTGATGGCCGCCGGCCGCTCATCTTCCTCAGGCTCTTGCTGCTCCTCATCAGTCGGGGAAAACAGTTGCTCAATCTTTTTTTCAAAGTCTTTAGCGGACCACAGAAACGTCAATTCGGCGCCGTAAATATCAACCCGCCCAGGAATAAAATTCCCGACCAACAGGTTGAGAC
>JADFFP010000248.1 GCA_022568115.1 Pseudomonadota bacterium
CGATGTGGATGAAGAAAAGACCGAGGAAATTAGCCTGATTTTACCCACCCTTGAGTTTCAGCCCCTGTCTGTGCGCTTGAAAGGAGTGGGCATTTTCGGCCCGGCGCGAAAACCCCGGATGGTCTGGGTCGGCATGGAAAACCCTGAACCTGTTAAAGCCCTGCAAGAGAAAATCACCAACACCCTGAGACGAGTTGGGGTGGAGCCTGAGGATCGCAAGTTCAAGCCCCATGTGACCCTTGCCCGCGTCAAGGGCAACAACGGCGACAAGCTGACCCGTTTTCTGGAACATTATGCCACCCTGGCGCTGGACCCGTTTACAGTTAATGAATTTGCCCTCTTCAGAAGCCACCTCAGCCACACCGGCGCGCAATACCAGGTGGTTGAAACCTACCCCGCGGGAATGGTTTAGACCCTAAAAACCAAGACGCTTTAAAGGCGCCTCGACACTTCCGGCGTAATGGCCGCCAAACCAGTAGGCGTGGAACAAAAGCGGCCACAGGTTATAAATATCCAACCGGTAATCAAAAAAATCGTTCTCAATCTTGTGGGCCTCAACATACCCCTCAAAAAAATCTTTCCCGAACGAACCAAAAAGAGTGGCGAAGGCCAAATCTGTTTCGTTATGGCCGTAATAAATGGCGGGATCGATAAAGGCGGCGCACCGGCCCCTGTGAAACAGAACATTCCCGCCCCAGAAATCGCCGTGCAGCAAAACCGGGGCGGGCTTTTCCGGCAGGTAGTCTTCCAAGCGGCTGCAGAATTTTTCAATGCGGGAAACAAGGCCCGCCTCAATCCGTCCGGCCTGGTGGGCGATCCCTGTCATATACAACAGCCGCTGGTCACGGAAAAAGTCGACCCAATTATCGGTCCAGGCATTGGGCTGGGGACTGGGGCCGAAGATTGTGTCTTCAAAAAAACCAAACCTCTGTTCCTTAATATTATGGAGCTGGGCCAGGTGGCGGCCCGCCTGGCGTTCACCTTCGGCTCCCTTGGCGCCGTCATTTTCAATGAAATCAAGTAACAGCACCTCTTCCCCGAGCGCTGCTACTTCAGGAAAAAGACCGGGTGCTTTTTGATCCAAAAATTGGAGCATTTTTCCCTCAGCCTTGGCCAGATGCTGATGGCCTGAGCCGGGAACCTTGGCGGCAAGGTTGGTGCCATCGATAAGTGTAACCTTGAAAACACTCGCCCAGTCTCCACCGTAAAGGAGGGTAATTGTCTCAGTCTTCCCAAGTTTCCGGGCTGCTTTTTCGATCAGATGATTTGGGTTGTTTTCCGTCATTAACGATGGCTTGGGAGATGTTTGATGAGCAAAGTCTCGAGCAGCCCTTCGGCCCCTTCCTGGATCAGCGAGAGGCATTCCTGAAATCCGCTGACGCCCCCATAGTAAGGATCTGGAACCTCCAGAACGCCCGAGGAAGAATGGTTTAGCAAAAAATCGATTTTTGATTGATGCTGTTCCGGCGCCCGTCCCCTCAAGTTTCTGATATTGGTTTGGTCCATGGCCAGGATGTAGTGAAACCTCTCAAAATCTTCATTGGTAATTTTCCGCGCACGCTGAGCGCTGATGTCGAACCCGGCCAGCAGGGCCGCTTCCGTCCCCCGCTCATCCGGCGGTTCTCCCTCATGCCAGTTGGAAGTGCCGGCGGAATCGATCAGGAAATGCTGCGCCAATCCCCTCTGCTCCACCAGGTGGCTGAACACCCCCGCGGCCAGGGGAGAGCGGCAAATATTTCCGAGGCATACAAACAGCACATGAACCTTTTCCATCTCAGCCATTCTTCCCCTCCAGTTTTTCCAGGGTGTAATAGATCAAATCCAGCGCCGGCGGACTTTCCGCCTCGGAGCTCAGCATCCCATGCACCTGACCCCGGTGATGGGTTTGATGATTGAAAAAATGGCCCAGGCAGATAGAAAGCGGAACATCGTGCGGAGTGCCATTGACATCGGAATATTCCAGGATTTCACTGAGCTGCCGGTCGGTCAGGGAAATGGCGAAATCAAGAATTTTTTCATCATGCTGCTGACGGGCGTCATTGAGACCATTAAAATCCTCAAACAGGATCGTATCCAGCGTCTTGGGCGCCACCGCCTCACTTAAAAACCGGTCCATCCAGATCATATCCGCCACCAGAATATGGTTAAGGGTTTTGTGGATCGACCCGAAAAAGGAAGGCCGCGCTTTCAAATACACCGGTTCGCTTAAATTCCCGCAAGCGGAATAAAGTTTGCGATTGGCCCAGATGTTATAGTTGGCAAAGTGAATAAAGTAGGATGCAAGCATGACTCTTCCCCGATAAAGATGCTAACTCCAAAGAGTTTAAGGGATTAGGAGACGCTTTGAAAGTGCCGCATTACCAAAATATTGTTATCCTGACAGGGGCCGGCATTTCCGCCGAATCCGGCCTGGCCACCTTCAGGGGCGATGGCGGGCTGTGGGAAGGCCATAATGTTGAGGATGTGGCGACCCCGGAGGCGTTCCGGCGCGATCCGGTTATGGTTCACCGCTTTTACAATGAACGGCGGAAAGATTTATTCAAGGTCAAACCCAATCCCGCCCATAAAGCGCTTGCCCGGCTGGAGGGGAAGCACAAGGGCGAGGTGATAATCGTCACCCAGAATATTGACAATCTTCATCAACTGGCCGGGTCTAAAAATGTCCTGTATATGCACGGTGAAATGCTGAAAGCCAGGTGCCGCCAATGCCATCAGGTGTTCGATTG
>JADFFP010000249.1 GCA_022568115.1 Pseudomonadota bacterium
GTTTGCGGTCTTTGTGATCCGGTGGGGTTGCAGCCGTTCCCTTATCAGGTTTTTTACCTTCTTTGAGCGCTTTGATATGTGCAAGGACAGGCTCTTTCTTTGCAGAAGCGGCCGCTTCTTTTCGTTTTTCCAGTCTGTCGAGGATAGAAGTCATTGTTTAATATAACTAAATTCCTTTGATTTGTCCTATTTCTTTTTCAGGGACCACTTGCCCGCGCCCTTGGCTTTAGGTTTGGTTTTCAGGCCGGTCAGGTCCTGAGCTATATTTCGTATGGTCTGCACAAGCTTTGAATCTTTCGATATTTCAGGCAGCACCTTACCTTTTCTAACGGCATTCAGGACCACCTTGGCATCCATCGGCATGATCCACGTAACCTTGGTCTCAATCGATGCTTCAAAGTCTTTTAATGAGACTTCTTGGGCGCCATCGCAGTGGCAGGCGTTTAACACCACATGAAGTTTACCTTTCGGGGCGACATTCTTGATAAAACTGAGGAACCGGATGGTATCCCGGGTGGCTGCCAGGGCCAGTTCGGCCACCAGGATAATGTCGGTGGATTCCTCCAGCAGGTGTGCGTGTTCTCCCGCCATTCCGCGGGGCAAATCCACGATCAGATTTCCAACCTTGCCCTTTAATGTGGCAACCAAATGGTTCAGGGCCGTGGTATCCGGAAAAAAGGGATCCTCAAAGGGCATTTCAGATCCCAGGATTGAAAGGGTGTCATTGACCTTGATCATGGCCCGTTCGATAAACAGATCATCAACCCGGGTGGGATCTTCCAGGGCATCGGCCAGCCCGCGCCCGGGTTCCAGGTCGAACGTCAGCGCGGAGGTTCCGAAATGGATGTCCAGGTCCAGAAGGGCGGTCGGCCGCTTAAACTCATTAGCGATAATCCAGGCGGTATTGGTGGCCAGAAGGCTGGCGCCAATTCCACCCCGGACCCCAATTATAGTACACATCTTGCAGGGACCAGAGGGGCCGGCAGTCCCCTGGTCATGGAAGAAAAGGAATCCCTTGGTAATGGCTGACGACATGGCTTTAGACTTAACCGGCTTCAGAATATAGTCATTTGCGCCGGCACTGATCAGGTCACGATAGAGCTGGACATCGTTGGTTTCCCCCAGGGCAATAATGAATGTGTTCTCGCCGCAGGTTTCTGACAGGACCGTGATCCCGTCGACCGGGTTCTTGGATTTTTCCAGATCAACAATCAACAGCTTGGGTGGTTCCATAATGCCAAGAGCGCGAATGGCAGTCTCAAGCGTTCCCCTTTGAACTCTTTTCCTGGGCCACCCGTACTCTTCAATGATGGGGGTAATAACTGAAGCCGTTTGGTCATCCACAACAAACGCTGCAAAAGGCTCACGGCTATCCTCTGCGGCTCCGGCCGCCGGGTTAATGTCTTTATTTGCCATCAGGTTTCAGGTTTCCCGCTTTTGCTTCTATTTAACGGCCAAACAACCCGGACAACAAACTTCCGAATGATCCCAGGTTTCCGGCACTGCCGATATTCTCCCGGTATAATTCCAGAGCCCGGACAGCCCCGTGGGTGTCGGCAATAGTGTCAGGCAGGCCTTCGATCAGGTCCTGCGGATTGGCGACCATGACGCCAAGATTATGGGCCGTCACACAGCCGAAGGTTTTGTTGACCCACATTTCGGTGGGGACAAAAGATTCCCTTGAAAGGGCGGCGCAATCAGGGGTAATGACGCTGTAACGGTTGACCACCAGGGCGGGGCTGCCGGCGTCAGAGACAGAACCGGTCCGGCTGGCGAATTTCACCCACAGGCCCCTGGTTTTCAGAAAATTATTAACGGCTGTCATCTTGGCCTGCCAGGCGCCGTCCCCGGCTGCGAAATCCAGCACCAGCTGATCCCCATATCCCACCCCCTGGGCGTTCAGGAAGTTATCGATAGCCGCCAGGTCGGCCCCGGACAGGGCTCCGGCTTCGCCGCTGAAATTTATCTGGTGGGAGAAATTGGCCACTTCAACTTCGTTTTTGGGGAGTGAAATAGCGCCCTTGTAATATTGGGGAACATTGCTGCAGGCTGACCCCATAAAAGCTGCCAAAATGCCAATGAGAGCGGTTTTTCTGACGGATTTTTTCATTTCATCTCTCCTTATTGCCGGTCTGTCTTAAGGCCGCCGTCACCGGCCAGGTCACGCTTGCCTTTAAGATAACGGCCGGTGTCCATCGGCATGTGATTGATGTCGGTCGGCGCCATCAGGCGTTCGCTATTGACCGGACGCACGATGTACGGGGTGACGATGATCACCAGTTCGGTTTCCTCACGCTTGAAGGTGTCAGAGCGGAACAGCGTGCCAAGGATCGGGATATCCGCCAGCCACGGGAATTTCCGCGCCTCTTGTGAGATGTTGCTTTGCAGCAGCCCGGCGATCGCAAAACTTTGCCCGCTGGCCAACTCAACCGTGGTGGTGGCGCGCCGGGTGGTCAGGGCGGGAACGGTGATTCCGTTGATGGTGACCGCGCCTTGCGTGGAAAGCTGGCTAACCTCAGGCGAAACTTTCAGGTTAATTTTGTTTTCCGACAAGACCGTCGGGGTGAACGAAAGGCCGACCCCGAACTGCTTGAACTGAATGGTAATTGCCCCTTGCGAAACACCGGACTGGGGAACCGGGACCGGAAATTCACCGCCCGCCAGGAAACTGGCGGTCTCCCCGGAGATCGCGGTCCGGTTGGGGTCCGCCAAAATTGATAAAT
>JADFFP010000250.1 GCA_022568115.1 Pseudomonadota bacterium
CCTTTGCGGCGATGATCGTGTGATCGAGCACGACCGCCATGACCGACCTCCTGGTTGCGTTCCACATCATAAAGAAAAACCAGTTGGACTCTTTGGTACCAGCCTTGCCTCACGAGATTCTCAGAGGTATACTATCACGTAAGCCGAAAGGAGGTTAGGAATGACCCTGTGTCCAATCGCGATCGTTGTCGGGTGCAAGAAATGTCCGTTGGTGAAGATCTGTCCTGTCAAAGAGGTCATTGGAAATTACAAAAAGGAAGACACAGAAGAGAAAAAATAAATACGCTCAGGAGGCGTGACGACCAGTGCCAGGCTAATGCGCGAACACGTCTGCGAACACCCCGACTTTTTCCGCTTCAGAAACAAAAGAGCTATCGGCAGTGCTGCCGGTAGCTCTTCATATTAGAAACGCTGATTCTGGAGACAGTATATGTCTCACCGCTCCGAAGCAAGTATCCTGTCCCCAGAATTCCCTTAAGGTGAAGATTGGCAGCGCGGCAGCGGATCAGCGTCCTGCAGAGACCCATTCACACGCGGACCGTCGTCCTCGCAGCGGGGATCGTGCTCGGCGTGGGTTATCTCCTCATGATTCGAATGCCTGGGACGTCCTATCGTGGAGTCCTCCCTCAGCTCACGGGGCAGGAGCTGACCTTCCGGACCTGGCTGAGACGGGACGTTGAGACGCTGGCCGGTCAGATCGGTGAGCGCAACCTGTATCAGTATGCGCAGCTCCAGCAGGCGGCGGCGTTCATTGCGGCCGAACTGGGGAAGGCCGGGTATGCCGTGGGACGACAGTCCTACCAGGTGGAGGGCCGCCTGTGCGAGAACCTCGAGGTGCAGCTGACGGGATCGGGGCACGCTGAGGAGATCGTCATTATTGGCGCGCACTACGATTCCGTGTTTGGCAGCCCCGGCGCCAATGACAACGCCAGTGGTGTCGCCGCCCTGCTCACCATCGCGCGCGCGCTGGCGGAGATCCGGCCGGCGCGGACGCTGCGGTTTGTGGCGTTCGTCAACGAGGAGCCGTTCTTCTTCCAGACCGACTCGATGGGGAGTGTCGTGTACGCGCAGCGAAGTCGGGCGCGTCGTGAGCGCATCGTCGCCATGCTCAGTCTGGAGACGATCGGCTACTACACCGAGGCGCGGGGCAGCCAGCACTATCCCCTCCCCCTCGGCCTGTTCTATCCTTCGACGGGAAACTTCATTGGGTTCGTCGGGAACCTCGGGTCCGGAAAGCTCGTGCGCCAGGTCGTCGGGCTCTTCCGGCAGCACGCGAAATTTCCATCCGAGGGGGTGGCGATGCCTGGGTGGATTCCAGGTGTGGGCTGGTCCGACCACTGGGCCTTCTGGCGTGAGGGCTATCCGGGGGTGATGGTGACCGACACGGCACCATATCGGTACCCGCACTATCACGCCCCCTCAGACACGCCGGACAAGCTGGATTACGACCGTCTGGCCCGGATCTTTATGGAATTGGCTCAGGCCGAGGTCGGGGTTCCGGGGATCGCAAGGGTGGTTATCCAGGCCTCGCAAGAGAACTAGATTTTAATCTGGTTAACGGGTCTCTAATGACCGGGTTTTAAGGCCTTGCGAAGTTGCTTCCATTCTGCTTAAAGAACGGCGCTGAGCGGCGTGATTCGATTGCGCCTTTTTTATGAAAACCGATTTGAAAACTGGCAAAAAATAAAACAGGGGATAGGTCTTAAAATGGAAACCACAACAGTTTTATATGGCGCGATCGCTGCCGGAATTTTGGCTGTAATCTACGGGGTTGTCACCCGCGCCTTGATTTTGAAAGCGAGCCCCGGAAATAAAAAAATGCAGGAAATCGCGGCGGCCATCCAGGAGGGCGCCAAAGCCTACCTGAAGCGCCAGTACCGGACCATCGCCATGGTTGGTGTGGCGGTGGCCATCGGCCTTTGGATTTCACCGCTGGGCATGTACCCGGCGATCGGCTTTGTGATCGGCGCTGTCATGTCCGGGGCGGCCGGCTATATTGGTATGCTGATCTCGGTTCAGGCCAATGTCCGGACCACCGAGGCGGCGCGCAGCGGGCTTCAGCAAGGCCTGACCATGGCTTTTAAAGCGGGCGCGGTGACCGGCATGCTGGTGGCCGGTTTTGCGCTTTTATCGGTGGCTGTTTATTACCTTCTTCTGACCACCCAGTTTGGTTTTGGCGCGACCTCCAGAGAGGTCATTAATTCGCTGGTGGCGCTTGGCTTCGGCGGCTCTTTGATTTCCATTTTCGCCCGGCTCGGCGGTGGTATTTTCACCAAGGGCGCGGATGTCGGCGCCGACCTGGTGGGCAAGATTGAAGCCGGCATTCCTGAGGATGACCCCAGGAACCCGGCGGTGATCGCCGATAACGTTGGCGATAATGTTGGCGACTGCGCGGGGATGGCGGCGGACCTTTTTGAAACCTACGTTGTGACCATGACCGCAACCATGGTGCTGACCGCGCTGTTTGTCAAAACCGGGGCCGAAGCCCTGATGTCCCTGCCGCTGGCGATCGGGGCGATTTGTATCGTAACCTCGATTACCGGCACTTATTTTGTGCGCCTCGGCAAATCACAAAATATCATGGGCGCGCTTTATAAAGGCTTTATCGTCACCTCGGTCCTTTCAGTTATTGCGCTTTATTTCGGCCTTAACTACGTGTTCCCGATGGACACTGTAATTTCGGTCGGCGACCGCAGCTTTAGCGGCCTGGACCTTTATTTA
>JADFFP010000251.1 GCA_022568115.1 Pseudomonadota bacterium
TGGCGGGCCTCAACAAGGTCCCGGCCGGTGCTTTGGCCGGAATAACGGCTGCGGTTCTGGCGGCGGGCGGCGGGGGTGAGGTATTTCAGCTCATCCATCGCTTCCAGGTCCTCTTTTTCCGGCAGACCCAGCAAGGTTTCCCATAGGTGATTGGTGGGGACCACATAGGCCCCGGCCACGAGCATCAGCTCCACCGCCTGGTCGAGACGCGCCTGGTCCAGCGGCCTGGTCACTCCGTTTACAAAAATGTCAAACCCGTCGAGATGGTCAATGGCGCTCTGCCCGGCCTCGAGCGCCCGGGCGAGACCGACATCCTCCGGCACATGGCCGCCCCAGGGGATGCCCAGCCGGACCGCTTCATCGGCCATCGCGTTATATTCGGCCAGTGTCATGCCAGGGTGGATTTTCAGGAAATCCCAGCCCGCCGCCGCCTGGTCACGTACCATGCGCCGCGCCTGGTTGGGGGAGGAGACCGAATTGCCATTGAAACTGGGCCCGCCGAGGTACAGGGTCGGCCCCAGAACCTCGCCGGAATTGATTTTATCCCTGAGTTCAAACTGGCCCCGGGCACCCAGCATCCCTCTGACGGTGGTCACTCCCTGGCTGACATAAAGGAACAGCAAATCTTCCAGGTTCTGGTCAATATCGGTGGCGTTCGGAATATGGCCATGCATTTCGGCGAGACCGGGGATCAGGAATTTCCCCGCACCGTCGATACTCTTGTTGGTAAATATTCTTTCAACCTTGCCAGTTAAAACTTCAGTGATTCTGCCATCTTCAACGATGACCGAAGCGTTTTCAAGAACCTCATCCCCCTCCATTGTGATCACGGTGACGTTATAAATAGCGATGGTCTCAGCGCCCGTTTGCACCAGCGGCAGTATGGCCAGAATAAGCACAGCCACAAACAAGATGAGTAGACGTTTCATCATTTTACTCCGACACGATCAGATCAGAATTTCTGGGCGTAACTCCACAGACCGTCGACAAAGGTGCGGCCAAGCCGGATGCAGCGTTCCGGCGACCAGCCCTGGTCCTGGTCGGGCAAGTCGGCGTTATCCTTGAACGGCATCTCGAGCGTGGATGAGAAAATCCCGTAATGATTGGCGATATAATTCGAGGCGATTGAAAGGTTGGCCTTGCCCGGCTTTTCCAGGGGATAGCCGTGCTTTTTCTGAAAATCAGGGGACAGCTCGCACAGCCGGTTCTGCAAAAATTTATATTGTTTGGTCAACTTGACGGTCAGCTTCGGGATGCCCTCGATGCCGATCAGGAAGTTGTAGGGCAGCGCTTCATCGCCGTGGATGTCAAGGTGGAGATCCATGCCGTATTTTTCCATCGCCCTCAGGGTCAGGAAAACCTCCGGCGAATTTTTCATAGTCGATTTGTCCCATTCGCGGTTGAGGTTCTTGCCGATCGCGTTGGTGCGCAAGTGCCCGCGCCGTGAGCCGTCCGGGTTGATATTGGGAATGACGTAAAAGCACACCTGATCGAGCAGTTTCCTGGAAACCGGGTCGTGTTCATCCGCCAGGCGCTCCAGGAAACCTTCCGCCCACCATTCCGCCATGGTCTCGCCGGGATGCTGGCGGGCGGTGACCCAGAAGATCTTTTTGGGCTGTGATCCCGGGTTGCCGATCACCAAAAGGTCCAAATCCTGGCCGTCCAGGGTGGGTCCGAGAACTTTTGCCTCAACCAGCGGGCTTTCGGAAATCCCGGCCACCAAATCGGCATGGCGCTCCATCGAATAGGGGGCGAAATAGGCGTAATAAACCGCCCCTTTGCCGGGGGTGTGCGACCAGCTCAGGATTTTGCCGTCATAGGTGGTGTCGAGGCGGAACCAGTGTTCGCGGTCGTAGGAGACGCACACCCGGTAGTCCTCAAAACCGCCGGGATAGGCCGCCTTGCCGGCATTCATAATCTTTAGCGTGCAATCCTTGCCGGCAGCGCCCGCCAGCCTGAAATAAAACCACTGGTAAAAGTGCGAACCGTTGTCCTTGCGGATTTCCAGCTGGATGTCAGAAGCCTTTTTTGCCGATTTGACAATAATATTTCCGGCGTCGAATTGACTTGAGATGTTCATAAGACTTTCTTTCTATTGCCGGTCAAACTTTACTGTGGTGGTGGCGCCCGAGGGCCCCGGCCAATCCTGGAACAACGCCTCAATCAGCACCGGCATAAGGTCAGGGAGTTGGGAACCTTCGGCATACCCCTGGGCCGAGCCCTCATAAAGCCGCGTTCCGGTTTCCGCCTCGGTGATCACCAGCGAGATATAATGAAGGTAGTACAACCGGCCGCGATCGCTCAAATTGACCGCGGTGGACACCCCGCCGCCGACATGGCTGCCGTAGCCGCCGATGCCAAACCCGATGGTCGGTCCGGAGCGGGGCCGGTAGCCGGGATCAGCCGTGGCTCCATAGCCAAGGGTTACGATGAGATCGGGGGGCTCTCCGGCCGCCGCGCGGTATCCCAGCGCATCCAGCCTGGCCCCCACCTGGTTGGCGTAGGCGTTAAACTCGATTCCCTCAACAATGTCCTTACCCGGGACAATTGCCGCCGCCTCGCCGGAGGGCGCCGACAGCTGGTGAAAGCGGCTCACCTCGGCCCTGAAACCGGTGCTCCCACAGGCCCCAAGCAGCAAGACAAGCAGCCCCAAGCTTAAGGTCCGGTAAATGCTGTTTGATCTTATAAAACCCATGGTCTTTTTTCACCT
>JADFFP010000252.1 GCA_022568115.1 Pseudomonadota bacterium
TCGGCAACCCCCGGCAAGGATTTGACCAGGGCCTGCAGGGCCGGGGTTACCTCACAAGCCTGTTCAAGGCTGATTTCCACTTCCCGGGCCTCCGAGGGGCGGATGATCAGGTTTATGCGCCCTTCCCCGCCCGGATGCGCAGCTATCGCCTCATTCAGGCCCGCCAGGGCCTCGGCATTGCTGAGGGTGACGTGAAGCACAGCGCCGCGGATCAGGGCTTCGGGATCAAATGGCTCAACCCCCCGGACCACCAGGCGGATGTTCTCATCGTTTTCCCCCTGGTCGACCGAAACCGTGACCAGCAGCGGCGCGTCGGCGTTTACCTCATCCCTGATCTGCTCGAGGGTTTCGCCGAATACCAGGGCCTCGTAACTTCCCGCCATGTCGGACAGGGCGAGGAATGCATAGGGCCGGCCGGTTTTCGCCGCTTTCCTGATCTGCAGGTCCTCCATGATCCCGGCCATCTTGATGGTCTTGCCGATCAGGGCCGGGTTGGACATGACCTGATGGCTGGAAAGAACGCCGCGCCGGGCCAGCACCTCGCCATAGCTTTCAAGCGGGTGTGAGGAAAAGTAAAAGCCCAGCGCCTCGCGCTCCCGTTTAAGAATCTCAACCTGGTCCCAGCTCTCGGCCTGGGCCAGATCAAGCCGCGGCACCGGACTTTCGCCTTCGCCCGCGAACAGGTTTTCCTGCGCGCTGTGACGGGCCTCCTGGCACGCATGGGAGTGTTTCAGAAGCATGCCCAGCGAAGCAAAGGTTTGCGCCCGGTCGGCATTCAGGGAATCAAACGCCCCGGCCATTACCAGGTTTTCCACCTGACGCTTATTCAGCTGGGCGGGGTCGACCCGTTCCATCAACTCGAAGACATCCTTGAACGGCCCGCCTTGCCGACGTTCCGCGACAAAACCCTCCATCGCCTTGGCGCCCACGTTCTTGACCGCCGCCAGGGCATAGCGGATGCCTTTATCCCCGCCCTCCCTTTCGACAATGAAGTTTGCTTCCGAGGCGTTCATATCGGGAGCATAAAGCGGGATTTTCATCCGCCGCACTTCTTTGACAAAGTGCGCCAGCTTATCGGTATTGTCCCGCTCCAGGCACATCGTTGCGGCCATGAACTCAACCGGGTAGTGGGCCTTCAAATACGCCGTCTGATAGGCAATCAGGGCGTAAGCCGCGGCGTGGCTTTTGTTGAAGCCGTAGCCGGCGAACTTGGCCACCAGGTCGAAAATACCCGAGGCCTTGGCGCCATCGACGCCCTTGGCCTTGGCGCCTTCGACAAAGCGTTTCCTTTGGGCGTCCATTTCGGATTGGATTTTCTTGCCCATGGCGCGCCGCAGCAAGTCTGCTTCGCCGAGCGAATAGCCGGCCAGGATCTTGGCGATCTCCATCACCTGTTCCTGGTAAATGATCACCCCGTGGGTCTCCTTCAACACCGGCTCCAGCCATTCGTGCAGGTAGTCTTCGGGCTCCCGGCCGTGCTTTCTGTTGATGTAGGCCGGGATATTGTCCATCGGGCCCGGGCGGTAAAGGGCGACCATGGCGATGATGTCCTCAAACTTGTCAGGCTTAAGCGCCTTGAGGGAGGCGCGCATGCCCGAGCCTTCCAACTGGAAGACGCCGGCGGTATCGCCCCGGGCGACCAACTGATAGGTCTGGGCATCGTCCAGCGGAAGATCCTCAAGCGACACCTCCCGGCCGCCCTTCTTGATAAATTTGATGGCCTGGCTCAGAACCGTCAGGGTCTTCAGGCCCAGGAAGTCAAACTTCACCAGGCCCGCCTTTTCCACCCATTTCATGCTGAACCCGGTCACCGGCATATCTGATCTGGGATCGCGGTAGAGAGGGATCAGCTGGTCAAGCGGCCGGTCGCCGATCACTACGCCTGCGGCGTGGGTCGAGGCATGACGGTACAATCCCTCCAGTTTCAGCGCCCGGGTGATCACCGCAGCGGTCAGTTCATCCTGCTCCCGCTCCTTGGCGAAGCGCGGCTCCATTTTAAGGGCTTGGGCCAGCGTGGTCGGGTTGGCCGGGTTGTTGGGGATCATCTTGCACAGACGGTCGGTGACCGGATAGGGCTGCTGCAGCACCCGGCCAACGTCGCGCATCACCCCCCGCGCGTTCATGCTGCCGAAGGTGATGATCTGGGCGACATGGCCGTGGCCGTACTTGTCCTGGACGTAACTTATCACCTGGTCGCGCTTTTCCTGGCAAAAATCGATGTCAAAATCAGCCATCGAGACCCGGTCCGGGTTCAGGAAACGCTCAAACAGAAGGCCGAAGCGCAAGGGATCCAGTTCGGTAATGCCAAGCGCCCAGGCAACCACCGACCCGGCCCCGGAACCGCGCCCGGGTCCAACCGGTACGCCATGATCCTTGGCCCACTGGATAAAATCAGCCACGATCAGGAAATACCCCGCAAAACCCATCTTGGTGATGACCTCCAGCTCAAAGGAAAGACGTTGCCGGTAGGGCTGGGCGGCTTTTTCGCTTTTTCCCGGGCTTGTTCCAGCCTCAATATCCTGGCTCTCAAGGCGCCTTTGCAAGCCCTTTTCCGCATCTGTCTTCAGCAGGTCGGCTTCGGAGGCGCCGCTCCCGGTTATGAAATTCGGCAGAATGGGATCCCGGCTGGAGGGGGAAAAACTGCATCTTTTGGCGATCAGGACGGTATTTTCCAGAGCCTCAGGCAAATCGGCGAACAGGGCGCA
>JADFFP010000253.1 GCA_022568115.1 Pseudomonadota bacterium
TTTTCCTTGCTGATATCATCACCGAACTCGTCATCGGTAAAGGTTTCACCGTCGACGGTGACCTGGAATTTGCCAAGGTCGAGGTCAATCTCATCCGCAAACTGGAGCTCAAAACTGATAAGCCCAAGGATCATTGCAAACAGGGTCAGGCCGGCGATCACCAGCGGCACCATGAAGAACCCGGTTTTACTGTCCAGGAATTCACGCTTCAACAGCGCCGGGATTTTGCCGATGTTCGGAACTTTTAAGCCCCTGATTTTATCAAGTGTCTGTGCTGCAGGGTTGCTCATCTTTTGCCTCCTGTCATGTAGGCGACGAACAGGTCGGCAAGCCCGACCCGTTTAATGTCGCCCAGTTTCTTTAGTTTGTTTTTATCAACACTGTTGTAGACGAAATTGACTTTACCGAACGCCTTTTGTTCGAAAATCGGGTCCAGCGCGCGGGCCTTGCCGGCATCTTCCTGATCAACCAGCACCTGGCAGAAGCGCATCGCCAGATCGTCCATTGTCTCGTAAACAACCATTTCGCCATCACGGATGAACATGGCGTCGGTCAGGATGTGTTCGATCTCCTCGACCTGGTGGGTGGTGACCACGATGGTCCGGTGCTTGTCGAAATACTCCTCCAGCAGCGAGGCATAAAATCCCTTGCGGAAAATAATGTCGAGACCAAGGGTCGGCTCATCGAGCACCAGCAGCCTGGCGTCGATCGCCATGATCACCGCCAGATGGGTTTGGGTGATCATGCCTTTTGAGAGCTTGCGAACCTTTTTATCCAGCGGCACGGTGGTGCGGCTGAGGTAGTCGAGCGCCACTTCACGGTCAAATTTCGGATGGACGCTTTCGACATAATCGAGCACCTGGCTGACCTTCATCCAGCGCGGCAGGGTCGCGACATCCGAGATAAAGCAGACGTCTTCCATCAATTTGGCACGGTTTGTGGATGGGTTTTGCCCCATCACTTTCAGTTCGCCGTCGTAACGTGTCAGGCCGAGTATGGCATTCAGCATGGTTGTTTTGCCGGCGCCGTTGGCGCCGATCACGCCGACAATGCGGCCCAGCGGGATGTCAAAGCTGACGCCGTCAAGCGCCCGGAACTTCCCGTAGGATTTCCCTAAATTTCTTGCCTCGATAACGGTTGTCATTGGTTACTCCCGTCCTATTTCTTTTTTAAATTTTTGATGAGAACCTTAACGTCAAGACCAAGCGCCTGAACGCGGGCCTGAATTTCCGGCCATTCTTCTTCCAGGAATTTCTTTTTCTCTAACGTTAAGAGTTTGCTGCGCGCGCCCTTCAGGACATACATGCCCAGGCCGCGTTTCTTTTCGACCAGGTGCTCATCGACCAGCTCCTGATAGGCCCTGGATGCGGTCAGCGGGTTGATCTGCAGATCCACCGCGACGTTGCGCACCGAAGGAAGCGGCTGGCCCTCTTTTATTGATCCTTTTATGATCTGGGCGGCCACTTTGTCCCTCAGCTGCCGGTAGATGGGCTGGTCTTCTTTCCATTCTAATGTCATTGCTTCCCTACCACTTTTCTTATCGTTGCCTCTCAAGCTTTAGTGGTTTCAATCCTGGCGCCTTAAGCCGCCAGAGCCGTTACCGAGCTGTAGTAATAAACACGGGCCCTTGAATTGCGGCGGGCATACCGGCGCGAACGTCTCAAGACTCTTTCGGTCGCTTTGCTGTTTGAATTCCCGTTCATCATGTTCATTCTCCTCTTTGGTTGCTGTCGTCTTGTATTTTTTACCAAATCTTTTCAGAGCATCTTACTGTTTTAATGTCTTGGTGTGCTACACATGTAATACACTCAATCAGTAAGGTCAAGGGCAAAAGGTCATTTTTTTGAAAGAAAAACCAAAAACCCCGCAAAACTGCGGGGTTTAAGGGGGGATTATTTAAATATTTTTCTTAATGAAATAAAAAAACCTCTCCCAGGATGGTTTTAAAGTGGTACGGGGAGGAGATGAAAAAGTCAGGATGATAAATGTTAGTGTGTATAAAAATACTCATTACTTGTTGATCTTTTTTTATTTATATGTATATATATGTGTATTAAGGAAGTGGTAATGGAAAGAAACAGCCGGAACATAATCAAGCGCCTCAGAAAGGAAAAATGGCGGGAAATCCGGCAATCGGGAAGCCATATTACGTTCAAGCATTCCGATTTTCCATTTCTCATTACAGTTCCCCACCCGGTCAAGGATTTGCCCACTGGTACGGCACGGGACATCGCCAAAAAGGCGGGGTGGATTTGATAAACTTATTAGACTTAGGAGCACATTATGGGACACTACATTGCGATTATTCATAAAGACAAGGGTTCTTCCTTTGGAGTATTGTTTCCTGATGTTCCGGGTTGTTATTCCGCAGGAAAATCAGTTATGGAAGCATTCACTAATGCAACGGAAGCTCTCTCTATGCACATTGAAGCCTTGGAAGCGGAAGGAATGAACATTCCTCCTGCATGTTCTTTGGAGAAATTAAAATTAGATAAAAAATTTGTTGAACAAGCTAAGGGAGGGACTTTGCTGTACATTCCCCTTTTTGCGAATGTCGGAAGAAAAAAACGGGTCAACATCACAGTCGAAGAAAATTTTCTTGATGCCATTGATATAGAAGCAGCCAAACGAGGGTTGACCAGAACATCTTTTCTTCTTCAATCCGTAAAAAAAGAAATCCTGAAGGCTGGGTGAGTTGGGT
>JADFFP010000022.1 GCA_022568115.1 Pseudomonadota bacterium
TAAAATGCTCGCTAAAATCCCCGAAAAAGAACGCAACAGGTGTTTCCATTACAAACCGGTATGGCAACGCTTTCTGATTGTCCTTGCCGGTCCGGCAATTAACCTGGTTTTTGCGGTATTTCTGTTCACCGGACTTTTTGCGGCGGTAGGGGAATATGTGGCAGAGCCGGTGATCAGTGAAATTACCCCGGATTCAGCTGCCGATATGGCGGGGTTTCAGGTCGGTGACCGGTTTTTGGAAGTGAATGGAAATAGCATCGAGACCTTTAACAATATCAGACCGATCGTCGCCATGCGCGCCGGTGAGGAAACCTTGTTTGTGATAGAGCGCGGCGGGCGCATCATTGAACTGGTCGCCACCCCCGAAAAAGTTGTCGAGAAAGATCCCCTTGGCAACGACATTTCAATTGGCCGGCTGGGGGTTTCCTCGACCTCCATGATGAAACGGGAATATAATATTTTTGAAGCATTTGCCGCCGGGACCAAGCGCACCTACACCACTTTTGGATTGATGATTGAAACCATTGGCCGCCTGATCACCGGGTCCGTTTCGATAAAGGAACTGGGAGGGCCGGTAAAAATTGCCCAGTTTACAGGGTATTCGGCATCACTGGGTTTATGGTCTTTTATCTCTTTTATGGCGCTGATTTCTGTGAATTTGGGATTGGTGAACCTGCTGCCCATTCCGTTACTGGACGGGGGCCACTTATTGTTTTATAGCATCGAAGCGGCCAAAGGCAGTCCGATCAGCGTAAAAGCCCAGGAAATGGCGGCCATGATAGGTCTTGCATTTGTTCTGGGATTGTTGTTTGTCCTTACCTGGAATGATTTACGATTGCCTGGACTAAGTTGACAGGTGCAAAATTAAACCGGAGCGGCACGGATCAAGCCGAAGCCATCTGGAAATAATATAGAGGATTACAGGTGTATAAAAACACTGGCCAGAATTTATTTACGGTTTTTACCTTGGCTTTCCTTTTCCTGTTTGCGGCCCCGCCTGCCCCGGTTGCCCAGGAAGAATTTGATTTCGGCACAATTGAGCTCATTTCCGTGGTTGGGAACACGCGCATTGAGGCCAATACAATCGCCACTTACCTGACCGTCAATGTGGGAGATTCTTTCGACCCCCAGGCAATTGACGCCAGCCTGAAAACCTTGTTCGCCACCGGTCTTTTTGCCGATGTCGTGATGGAGCGCAGCGGCAACACCCTGGTCATCCGGGTGATTGAAAATCCGATCATCAACCGGATAGTTTTTGAAGGCAACTCCAGGCTCAAGGAAGACGATTTTGTCGAGGAGGTGGAGCTCAGGTCGCGGATGATTTATACCCGTGCCAAGGTCCGTTCCGATGTCCAGCGGATTCTTGAACTGTACCGCCGCTCGGGCCGTTTCGCAGCGGTGGTTGAGCCCAAGGTGATCCAGCGCGAACAAAACCGTGTTGACCTGGTTTTTGAGATTTCCGAAGGCCCGAGAAGCCGCGTCAGCCGTATCAATTTTATCGGCAACAGGGTTTTCAGCGATAAAAAATTAAGGGGGGTTATCGCCACCAATGAAGCTCGTTGGTGGAAATTTTTTGCCTCCAACGACACCTATGACCCGGACCGTTTGCAGTTTGACCGCGAGGAGATCAGGCAACACTACCTGGACAGCGGTTATGCCGATATCAGGATTGTTTCGGCGGTGGCCGAATTGACCCCGGACCAAAGGGACTTTTTCATTACCTTCGTGGTCAATGAGGGCGAGAAATATTCCTTTGGCGTAATTTCGGTGGAAAGCGATATCAAGGCCCTGCCGGAAAAACTTATCCAGAACATGGTGACGGTCGAGGAAGGCCAGACCTATAGCGCTACCAAGGTTGAGAATACAGTTGAAAACATCACCAACATTGCCGGTATTCTCGGGTTCGCGTTCCTTGATATTCGCCCGGAGGTCGAAAGAGACCGGCAAAACCGGACCATTTCCATCAATTTCAGAGTGTTCGAGGTTCCAAGAACTTATATTGAGCGGATAGATATTCACGGTAACGTCCGGACCCTCGACAGGGTTATCCGGCGTGAATTCCGCCTCGCGGAAGGGGATGCCTTTAACTCGCTCAGGGTCGAGCGTTCGGAACAGCGTCTCCAGCTTCTCGGCTTCTTCCGGGAAGTGGAAATCGAACAGTTGCCCGGGTCACAAGATGATTTGGTGGTTCTGGACGTCACCGTTGAAGAGCAGGCGACCGGTGAGTTTTCGCTCGGGTTCGGCTACTCCAGCTTTGACGGATTTATTTTTGACACCAGTATTTCCGAGAGGAATTTCCTCGGCAAAGGACAGCAAATCACTTTGGGGTTCTTGCTTTCCAGCCGGCGGAAAAACATCAACATTGCTTTTACCCAGCCCTATTTTCTGAACCGGAACATGATTGCCGGCATCAATGTTTTCCGCCAGGACTTTAGTAACAGGGAAGCCGGGTTTGAAACCAAAACAACGGGGATCACCCTGAACCTGCGCTTTCCGATTACCGAATACATCAGCCTGGGAACACGCTATACCCTTCGCCAGGACAAAATTCAGATTCCCGAACAGTTCCTGTTCAACCCTTTTCTTGCGGAATCAGTCGGAAACAATACCACTTCGTCGATCGGATATTCCATCAGTTATATCAATCTGGATGACTTCCGTTTCCCCACGAAGGGTCAACAGATTATTTTCAGTCAGGATTTTGCCGGGGTGGGCGGCAATATCAGATATCTGCGCTCCAGTCTTGAAGCTGATTTGTACCGCCCGATCACCGGCGAATGGGTGGTGCACGTAGGACTTGAGGCCGGCTATATTAAGGGCCTTGGTCAGCGGGTCCGGATTAATGACCGGTTTTTCCTTGGCAACCCGCGCTTCAGGGGTTTTGACGTTGCCGGGGTTGGCCCGATTGATACCTCTACTGGCCAGTTCCTGGGTGGCAATATTTTCTATGTTGCCACCGTCGGGGTGCTGATCCCGCTGGGTGACTTTGCCGAAGAACTTGGGTTCCAGCTTAGTGCTTATGTTGATGCCGGAACCCTGTATAATGCCGAGTTGCCTGAGTTTCTTATTAACTGTGTTCCGGATGAAATGCAGGACTGCCGCATTCCGTTGTTTTTTGATAACGGCGATCCGATTGTTAGAGACAGCGGCGCCCTCAGGGTCGCTGTTGGCATTGGACTGATCTGGGATTCTCCGTTCGGGCCGGTCCGTCTTGATGTGGCGATGGCCATACTTAAACAGCCATTTGACAGAACACAAACCATTCAATTCAACGTTGGAACACGTTTTTAACAGAAAAGGAAAAATGTCATGAGACTTCTTAGAAAAATCTTCATAGTACTGGCCTTTGGTCTGCCGTTACTCATAATCTCGCCAAGTGATGTCAGCGCCCAGGCCTATGGTGAAAAGATCCTGTTAGTCGATTTTACCCGGGTCACCAATGAATCCTTTGTCGGCCAGGATGTCCAGGCCCAGCTAATGGTGTATGGAGATCAACTTACCGCCCACCAGATCGCCCTTGAAACGACGTTAACGTCTGAAAGGGAAGAGTTAACTGAAAAACGAAATCTGATCTCCACCTCCGATTTTGAACAGTTGGCTGCCGAATGGGAAACCAAGGCGCGCAATGCCCAAACTGAAATTGAGCAAATGCGCCAGAGGCTCTTGAGGGCCGGCCAGACCGCCGAACAGGAAATCGCCAGGAACCTGCGTCCGATCGTCCTCAGGATCATGCAGGAAAAAGGTGCGGATATGGTTTTTGACAAAGCCTACCTCTACACCAGCCGGGCCGGGTTTGACATCACCGGTGAGGTGATTGAGGCGCTCAACGCGACCATTACCTCTTTTGCGCTGAGGCTCCAGGAATAGCTGCTGCTTTTTCATTGGCTGAAAATTTGAAAAGGGAATGGACAATCCATTCCCTTTTTCTATGCTGCTATGAAAGGGAGAAACCCGATGAGCGATAAAAAAGCGGTTTTAGAGATCGAAGACATCAAAAAGTTGATTCCCCACCGCTATCCGATGCTGCTGATTGACCGCGTCGAGGACATCATAGAAGGGCAGAGCGCCACCGGGATCAAGAACGTCACCGCCAACGAGCATTTTTTTGAAGGCCATTTTCCCGGCCACCCGGTTATGCCCGGAGTTTTAATCGTCGAGGCGATGGCCCAGACCGCGGGGGTGCTGGCGCTTTACTCCGCAGGCCAGTCAGCTGGTGAAAAAATAGTCTATTTCATGACCATCAAAGACGCCAAATTCCGTAAACCCGTCACCCCCGGCGACCTCCTTCACCTCAAGGTCAGGCTGGAACAGACCCGTGGCCCGGTATCGAAGTTCTCAGGTGTGGCCGAAGTCGGCGGCAAAGTGGTCAGCGAGGCCAAATTCTCCGCCATGATGGCGGATAAGCCAAGTGTTTAGCGCTTGCCTATCGAGACGTAGTCACGCATCCCCGGGCCGGTATACAGCTGGCGCGGGCGGCCGATTTTCTTGACCGGGTCGGCGATCATTTCACCCCACTGTGAGATCCAGCCGACCGTGCGGGCGAGCGCGAACAGGACCGTAAACATCTCGGTCGGGAAACCCATCGCCTTGAGGATTATGCCGGAGTAAAAGTCGACGTTGGGGTAAAGCTTTTTCTCGATAAAATAGTCGTCTTCAAGGGCAATCCTCTCCAGCTCACGCGCCACCTCAAAAAGGTGCCCGTCGACCCCCAGCTCGTCCAGGACTTCACGGGCGGCCTTGCTCATGACCTTGGCGCGCGGGTCAAAATTCTTGTAAACCCGGTGGCCAAAACCCATCAGGCGGAAAGGGTCGTTTGCGTCCTTGGCGCGGGCAATAAATTCCGGAATCCGCTTCTTGGTGCCGATTTCCCCCAGCATCCTGAGGCACGCTTCGTTGGCGCCGCCATGGGCCGGCCCCCACAGACAAGCAATGCCGGCGGCAATACAGGCGAACGGATTGGCCAGCGAAGATCCCGCCAGGCGCACGGTCGAGGTTGAAGCGTTCTGTTCATGGTCGGCATGCAGCATGAAAATAAGGTCCATGGCTTTTTCCAGGGTCGGGGAGATAAAAGAATCCTCACATGGCACACTGAAAGTCATATGCAGGAAATTGGCGGCGTAACTCAAATCATTGCGCGGATAGATGAAGGGCTGGCCGGTGGAATACTTGTGCGCCATCGCCGCCAGGGTTGGCATTTTGGCAACCAGACGGTAGCTGGCGATTTTGCGCTGGTGCGGGTCGGTAATATCGGCGCTGTCCCGGTAAAAAGCCGCCAGCGCGCCCACCACCCCGACCATGATCGCCATTGGGTGGGCATCGCGGCGGAAGCCGCGGAAAAAGAAGGTGATCTGCTCGTGGACCATGGTGTGGTAGGTAATGTCGTGGACGAACTGGTCTTTTTCTTCCCTGGTCGGCAATTCGCCGAACATCAGAAGATAGCACACCTCCATAAAATCGCTTTTTTCCGCCAGTTGTTCGATCGGATAGCCGCGGTACAGCAGAATACCCTTTTCGCCGTCGATAAAGGTAATCTTGGATTCGCATGAAGCGGTCGAAGTATAGCCCGGGTCGAATGTGAACATGTTGGTGTCGGCGTAAAACTTGCGGACGTCGAGAACCTTGGGCCCCAGGGTTCCTTCCATCACCTCCAAGTCATAGTCTTTGCCGCCGTAACTTAATTTAGCTTTGGTCATGCCATTAGACCCTTTCTAGTGTGCTTGTTCTTCAATCCGCGCCAGGCTTTGCTCTTTTCCGAGAACCGCCATAACCTCAAAAACACTTGGTGAAATATGACTGCCGGTCAAGGCCGCGCGCAACGGTCCGGCAACCATCCCAAGTTTGACGCCCGCTTTTTCAGCGAACCTTTTGACCCTGTCCAAAAGCGCCTGTTCTTCCCAGCTTGGTTCTTCCTTGAGCGCCGGGATAAGCCGCCTCAGCAACTCTTGGCCGTCATCATCAAAAAGCTGTTCAGCTTTTTCCGTCAAGGACAAAGGCCGGTCTGCAAAATAAAACGAAGCATTCCGTGCTAGTTCAATAAGCGTTTTTGCCCGTTCTTTCAAGCCCGGCATGGCTTTCAGGAAACGGATTCTTTCCTTGTCGGAGAGCGGCCGCCTCAATTCCTTCTCCAGGAAGGGCCGGCATTTGCTCGCCAGGTGCGAATCTTCAGCGCTGCGGATATAAATCCCGTTCAGGTTTTCCAGCTTTTTCAGGTCAAACCGGGCCGGGCCCTTGCCGATGCCCTCCAGGGTAAACCATTCCATGGCTTGGCGGGAGCTAAAAACTTCATGATCCTGGTAGCCCCAGCCCAGCTTGGACAGGTAATTTCTGAGCGCCTCAGGCAAATAACCCAGCTCCCGGTAGGCCTCGATGCCAAGCGCCCCATGGCGTTTTGACAGCTTGGCGCCATCGGGGCCGTGGATCAGCGGGATATGGGCGAAGGTTGGCGGGGTCCAGTCCAGGGCTTTGTACAGCTGGGTCTGGCGGAAGGAGTTGGTCAGGTGATCATCGCCGCGAATGACGTGGGTAATAGCCATGTCGTGGTCATCAACCACCACCGACAGCATATAGGTGGGGGTGCCGTCAGAGCGCAGCAGCACCATGTCGTCGAGCTGGTCATTGGGAACTGTGACCGCGCCCTGAACCGCGTCTTTAATGGTCGTAACGTTTTTCTGCCCGGTCTTGAGGCGGATGACCGGGTTAACGCCCTCAGGCGCTTCGGCCGGGTCGCGGTCGCGCCAGCGCCCGTCATAGCCCATCGGCTGGCCGGCGGCGCGCGCTTTCCGGCGCATCTGATCCAATTCTTCCGGGGTGGTGTAACACTTGTAGGCCTTGCCCAGCCGCAGCAGGGTTTCGGCCACCTCCCGGTGGCGCTGATCAAACCGGGACTGGAAATAAACCTCATCATCCCAGTCGATCCCGAGCCAGGTCAGCCCGCCGATGATCGCCTCAATGGCCTCTTTGGTGGAGCGCTTTTGGTCGGTATCCTCGATCCGCAGCAGAAATTTGCCACCCCGGCCTCTGGTGAACAGCCAGTTAAACAGCGCCGTCCGAGCCCCGCCGATATGCAAAAAACCGGAAGGCGACGGGGCAAAACGGGTGACTATCTTATGGTTTTTATTTGCCATAATTAATTGTTAACTAGCATAGGCGCCGGTGCGAAACAAAGGCTTATGAACCCCCTCCGGGTAAAATTTATATACCCTTCCCGGCTGGTGGGCTAATGTCTCCGGGTTAAGGGGGGTATGACGGTTTGGAAAAGTTCAGAATATTTCTGGCGGAACTTTTTGAGCTGGAAAAAAAGGCGCTGTTTTACTGGAGCGCGGTTCTCTATGGAAGCGGCGTTGGAATTTATTTCTCGCTTTCATTTGAACCGCCGCTGGCCCCGGTCATTCTGGGCCTGGTGGTCCTGTTCCTGATTCAGTCTTTTGTCCGGGCCCGGGCCGCCCTTTTACTTGGTTTAAGGGCATTGCTGATCCTGTTGGCGGGGTTTGGCGCCGGCGCCTTGAGGACCAGCTTGGTGGACACGACAACCCTTTCCCGGGAAACCTGGGCGATTGCCCTGGAAGGGGTGGTCAGTGTCGCCGAAGAGCGCATTGAAGACGGCCTGCGCCTGACCCTGAAAGGGGTAAGCTATCCCGATAATCCCGGCCAGACGCTGCCCGGCAAGATCCGCATTACGGTGCGCACCCAAGCCCCGGAGCTGGGCCCGGGAGACGTCATCAGGACCCGGGCGGTTTTAATGCCGCTGCCGGGGCCGGTTCTGCCGGGCGGGTATGATTTCGGCCGCCAGTTGTGGTTCCGGGGACTTGGGGCGGTCGGGTTCGCGGTGGCCCCGGTGGAGGCGGTCTCGAGGCCGGAGAGAATCCTGGAAGAAAAAATAGGGGCGTTCCGGCAAAAAATGTGGCTCCGGATCACCACCGCCGTCCCGGGCGAGAACGGGGCGGTGGCGGCGGCCCTGATCACCGGCATTCGTGACGGCATTCCCGAACGGGTTTCGAATAATATGCGGATTGCCGGACTGGCGCACCTGCTGGCCATTTCCGGCCTCCATATGGCGCTGATCACCGGGGTTCTGTTTTTTGCCCTGAGGGCCGGCATGGCCTTTTTCCCGAAGCTGGCGTTGAAACATCCAATCCGGAAATACGCCGCCATCGGCGCCTTTATCGGCGCCAGCGGGTATCTGGTCCTGAGCGGCGCCAGTATCTCCACCCAGCGGGCCTTTATCATGGTCAGCATTGTGCTGCTGGCGGTCCTGACCGACCGCAAGGCGATTTCCATGCGCTCGGTGACGCTGGCCGCGATCGCGATCCTGACGTTTACCCCGGAAGCCGTGCTGCACCCCAGTTTCCAGATGTCTTTCGCCGCCGTCACCGGGCTGGTGGCCGGCTATTCCTGGGCCCAGCCGCGCTTAAGCCGCCTGTTCCACGCCAACCCCGGGTTTCTGGCCAGGGTCCGGCTTTATATGCTGGGGGTGCTGATCTCCACGCTGATCGCCGAGATCAGCATCGGACCGGTCGCCTTCTATCACTTCGGGCGCTTTTCCGCCTTTGGCCTGCTGGCCAATATGGCGGCGGTCCCGGTCATGGCTTTTTGGGTGATGCCGATGGGCCTGGTGGGTCTGGTGTTAACTCCGTTCGGGCTTGATTTGTGGGCCTGGAAGGGGATGGCCGCCGGGACCGGTTTGATTTTGGATGTGGCGGAACAGATCGCCGCCCTGCCGGGGGCCGATTTCTGGGCGCCGGAATTTCCCTTTTCCTCCTTCCTGCTGCTGGTGTTGGCCGGTCTGTGGCTGTGCCTGTGGCAGGGAAAGCGTCTCCGCCTGATGTTTGTGGCGCCGCTTGGCCTGGCTTTGGTTATTTACTTCAGTCACGATCTGCCGGAGGTGGTGATCAATGCCGAGGGGGACCTGGTGGCCCTCAAGGGCCCGGACGGGAGGTTTTATTTCAACACGCTCACCAGAAGCCGCTTTGACCGGGGCATCTGGCAGCGCCATTTTGCCGAAAAGGAAGCCTTAAGTTTCAGGGATTTCCCGGAAGGCGGCGGGCTGGCCTGTGATCCGCTCGGCTGCCTTTACCAAGCTCCCTCCGGGAAAGTAATCGCCATATCCACTCAGCCGGAGGCTTTTGCCGCCGATTGCTTCCGCGCCGATGTGATTCTGACCGCGCATTACGCGCCGTTTCCCTGCAAGGACAGTAAAATCGTCATTGATAAAACCCGGCTGCGGCGCGGCGGCGCCCATACCCTGAGTTTCGATCAGGAGGGGGTGATCATCCGCTCGGTCACCGGCGAGCGCGGAATGCGCCCGTGGAGTAAAGTTTCCGAATAGCGGGGTATTCCATTTTACCACCCCCTCACCCCATCCCTCTCCCACGGCCTGTCCGCCATAGCCTTCGGCGACGGCGGAAGGGGAGAGGGAGCTTTAAATTGAGCCCTTAATAGAATCCCCTCTCCCTTGATGGGAGAGGGTAGGGTGAGGGTGACAAAAGAGAAAACATTTCTTAGTATTTCCTGATTAGCCCGACCAGCTTGCCTTGGATCTGGACCTGATCGGCGGGCAGGATCTGGGTGGAATGATCGGGGTTTGCCGGGGTCAGGGCCACCTGGCCGCCCTTTTTATGCAGGGTCTTGAGGGTCGCTTCCTCATTCTCCACCAGGGCCACCACCACATCGCCGTTATCGGCGGTGGTGCATTTTCTGATGATCACGGTGTCGCCATCAAGGATTCCCAAATCGACCATCGAATCGCCGGAAATCTCCAGCGCATAATGCTCGCCCGCACCCAGCATACCGGGCGGCATGGAAATATGCTCATCGGCATTCTCCAGCGCCTCGATCGGCATCCCGGCGGCAATCTTGCCGTGGAGCGGGATGTTGATGTTGGCCGCGACCGCGGTGCCGGCCACCACTTCCTTCGGGCCGGATTTGCCGAACGGGGCGCTGACCACCTTGGAATCGCTTAAAGCGGCATTTGGCCCGACCCCTTCGGGCAGCCGGATAATCTCGATCGCCCGCGCCCGGTTGGGCAAGCGTTTCAGGAAGCCGCGTTCCTCGAGCGCGCCGACCAGGCGGTGAATGCCCGATTTGGAATGCAATCCCAGCGCATCCTTCATTTCCTCATAGGACGGGGGAATGCCTTCCTGTTGCACGCGGTGGTGAATGAACAGCAGCAAATCGCGTTGTTTTCTGGTGAGCATCGGGGCGATCCTTTTCTCAGTAATTTTGTTTCGCCTATGTTCTCTTATTGTTCCGTGTTTGTCAAGGTCTCACAAGGCTATTATATACTTGGCAAAACCAAAAGTGAGCCTGGAACAAGGTAATTTGAATTACTGACAGGAATTAATAGACAGTTTATTAAAGATTTGATAAAAGTGAGTGGAGCCAGTCGGAGTTGAACCGACGTTTCCGGGTCTAAACTCCAGAAACGTTACCACAACTGGCCCCAGAATT
>JADFFP010000254.1 GCA_022568115.1 Pseudomonadota bacterium
AAAGCCTGAATTCACCATCATCATCAAGAACCACCGGGTTTAGCCGGAGGTGCTGTACGTTCCCGCCGGGGTCAAGATCAAGCTGATCGTGATCAACCAGGACCCGACCCCGGAGGAATTCGAGAGTTTCGAGCTGAACCGTGAAAAAATCATCGGCGGCGGGCGCACTGCGATCATTTATATTGGCCCCCTGAAACCCGGTGAATATCCGTTCTTCGGTGAATTCAACATGGACACTGCGCTCGGCAAGATTATCGCCGAATAGAAAGTAAAGGCCATGATGGCATCCCTTCTGATAGTTTTCCGTGAGGTTCTGGAAGCAGCGCTGGTGGTCAGCATTGTCGCGGCCGCCACGGTTGGGGTCAAGGGCCGCGCTAAATGGATCCTGGGCGGAATTGGCGCCGGGATCATCGGCTCGCTGGTGGTCGCCGGGTTTGCCAACCAGATCGCCGACGCCGCCGAAGGGGTCGGCCAGGAGATATTCAACGCCAGCGTCTTGTTCGCTGCGGTCTTTCTGCTGTCCTGGCACAATATCTGGATGGCCAGACACGGCAAGGAGATTGCCGCCCAGGTCGGCCGGGTCGGCGGGCATGTCAAGGAAGGGGCCGAACCGATGTATGCGCTGGCCATCGTGGTCGGGGTTGCGGTCTTACGCGAAGGTTCAGAAATTGTCCTCTTTATGTACGGCATTGCCGCCTCCCTGAACAGCGGCTTTGCTGATATGGCGGTGGGCTCAGCTTTCGGGCTGGCGGCCGGGATGGCGCTCGGGTTTGTCCTCTACTTCGGCCTCCTTAAAATTCCCTTGCGCTATTTCTTTTCGGTCACCAGCTGGATGATTCTACTGCTGGCCGCCGGGATGGCCGCCAATGGCGCCAACTTCCTCAACCAGGCCGATATCCTGCCGGCCTTGGGGTATGGAATATGGGATAGCTCGTGGCTGCTTTCGCAGGAGTCATTCCTGGGCGAAATCCTGCACGTTCTGGTCGGCTATAGCGCCCGGCCGTCAGGAATACAAATTGTCTTTTATCTGCTCACAATCCTGATCGTAGGAGGTTTAATGATCCTGACCAACAAAAAGGCAAATCGGGATTTTGCCGCAAAAGCCGCCAAAAAAATGGCCATCGCCATCCTGGCGCTGGGCCTGGCAATCGCCCTTTTTTCCAATCAATCGGAAGCCGGAGTCTTGAAGGTCTATTCGCCGATCGTCGAGAAGGGCGAGATGGAGCTGGAAGTCTTCGGGGTTCTTGAAGATGACAGCACCGCCGGTTTCAAGCATGAGGTTGGCCTTGGCGTCACCGACCGCTGGTTTACCTCCATTTATCTTGAAACCGAAAAAAAGCCCGGGGGCTTTTATAACGGCAAATTCATCGCCACCGAGCATATTTTCCAGCTGACCGGACAGGGCCAGTATTTTATCGATGTCGGCATTTATCTTGAGTACAAGGTGGCGCTTGACAGCGGCAGGCCGGACAAGTTCGAGGGCAAGATCCTGCTGGAGAAATCAACCCGGCATTTTACCCATACCGCCAACATCATTTTTGAAAATGAAATCGGCCCGGGCGCGGCGCAAGGAACCGACCTGGAATACGCCTGGCAAAGCCTTTACCGCTTCAAGCCTTCGTTTGAATTTGGTCTCCAGGGCTTCGGCAAGTTCGGGAAAATTCACGACTTCCTGCCCGGCTCCATGCAGCGCCACCAGATCGGCCCGGCCTTCCGGGGAAAGGCGCGCCTCGGCAACAAGACCTTCTTTGCCTATGAAGCCGGCTACATGATCGGCCTGACCCAGGGCTCCAAGAACGTCTTCCGCTGGCTGGTGGAGCTGGAAATTTATTTCTAAAGCCCACATATAATCTAAAAAAATTAAAGCCCGGGTTTTTTTGTCGAGTTTTCTTGTTGCAAGTCATATCTTGACAAAAATAACCTATTTGGTTATATTTGTTTTTATTAATTGATAGTATTGAGTTCAAAAAATGATTGAATCCAAGCGCCTGCCAAGAGAAATGGTTTTAAAACAAAGCCGAATTGAAGAATCCAGAGAACGTCTGAGAATTGACAGGGAGTGTCGTCGTCTGGCCGGAGAAGTACAAGGAATAAAAGGCACAATGGCAAAGGTAAGAAAGAAAAGGAACGAGGTGCTTCGAGAAGCCCACAGCTTAAATGCAGAGGCAAAAAGATTGGCAAACAGGTCACTGTTCCGTACAAAATTAGGCCTGCTGCTGAATGCTGTTGGAACTGTAATCTCCGGAGGATCTGCATTCGCAGCAAAAAGGATCATAGGTGATGCCATAAATACGATTGGTTCTATTGTGGGTTTTTCTTCGCTGGAAAAACAAATCATTAAAAAACTTGAAGATGCACGTGGAAAAATGAATATATTTGAAAGACAAATGGGACACCTGAGCCACTTGGAAGAAGGGATGGGCAGAATCAACAAAACACGAAAAAAATTAAGGTGTTTTCGTTAAAGGTTTAACAAAACTCAGCATACAATTTCATTGGGGTAAGTCGTTTGTAATTGGCC
This sequence comes from Pseudomonadota bacterium, assembly GCA_022568115.1. GTDB lineage: Bacteria > Pseudomonadota > Alphaproteobacteria > Sphingomonadales > SMXR01 > SMXR01. The sequence goes on from JADFFP010000254.1 coordinate 2,522, forward strand.
AATTATAATCTTTTTCTATCCAGGTTTTTATCAACTCAATTTCAAATGTACTCAAAGTTCCTTTAGCAGTGACTAAAATTTCCGAATTTATTTCCATTCCGTAATTCCCGGCCAGAAGAAGATATTGGTAAAGACTCCAGCCCGCCCAATTTCTTTCCGGGTGATTGGTAAAATAA
>JADFFP010000255.1 GCA_022568115.1 Pseudomonadota bacterium
AGGTGGGCCAGGGTTTCCGCCCGGGTGTCCTCGATCTTTTCCATCAGGGTTTCCAGGGGAAAGTGCTCCCGGACCTTAAAAGTATGCCGCAGCAGGCCATGTGCGGCCTGAAGGAAAGGATTGTTTGGCTCCTTTTCCAGCGCCGCCGAAAGGTCGCGCATGGCGGCGCCAAAGGCTTTCATGTCTTGCTTCTCGCCTAAGGATAATTCCCGCCCGTCCTTTTCAGACCCCCAGGCGGCCGCGATCGCCTTCCCGGCTAATCTGAAAAGGCCCAGGTTATTGGTGGCAGTGGTAATGGTTTTCACTTCAACCCGGCCGTTGGCCGCCGGCGCCCCTTCCGCGGCATGGCAAACCAGCTTTCCCCGCCCGCCCGGTTTCAAAACCCGGCTGATTTCGGCCAGGGTTTTATCATGATTTGTATATTCGAACCCGTACTGGCTGATCACAGCGTCAAAGGCAGCGTCCTCAAACGGCAGGCGTTCGGCTGAAACGCCGCCCAGATAGGTGATGGCCGGGTCGTTCCCGTCGCTGGTCACGTACTTGTCCGGGTCGATCCCGGCCCGGTCGACCCCGGTAATTTTAAAGGATTGGCCTGATTTCCCTGAAAACTTTGTGGCCATCCGGGCAATCGCCCCGTTACCGGTGCACAGGTCCAGAATCGCCGCCCGCTTGGGAAGTTTCCTGAAAAAGGCGTTCCACTCCGCCTCGAACCCCAAAGGGTAGTTGGAGCCGGAGCTATCAAAGCACGAGGCAATTCGGTCAAAGCGCCAGTAGCGGTCCCAGATCCAGTCTTTGTCCTTTGGCTTTCCAATCATGCCCCCTTAAAGAAGCAGGAAGATGCACAGGTCAAGAAAAGATTGCTTTCATAAAGAAAACCCTGAGAAATCGGCAGGAAAAGTAATTTTTGAAACAATATGCTGACACTTTGTTATTAAATTTCAATTTAATCTTGCTAAAGGTGGTGTTTTGGGGCATTTTCGGCGCGCTTTTGCTGGTAGCCAAGAGGACGTTCAATGTGAGCATTTCATTGCCTTGCGCGGCGCTTGTGGCTATGTAATGTTGGGACGAGGAAAAATGAAAACAACCGCATCTTTTGAAATCAGCCATCTCCAGTACCTGGATGACAAGGCGAAAGCGGCCAACAAATTGCCGAAATTCGCCGAAGACCCGGAGGTCCTGAAAAAACTCTGGCGGGACATGCATTTCCTGCGTGAACTGGACCGCCGCGCGGTCGCCATGCAACGGATCGGCAAGATGCGCACCTATCCATCCTCGCTCGGTCAGGAAGCGGTTGGCATCGGCGCCGGCTCGTGTCTCACTGAAAAGGACGTGCTGGTGCCCTATTACCGCGGCACCGGCGCGATGTTGATGCACGGTGTTAAACCACACGAGATCCTGCTGTACTGGGGCGGGGACGAGCGGGGCTGCGACTATCAGGACCCGCTGGCGAAAGAGGATTTCCCGATTGCGGTTCCTATCGCCACCCAGATTTTGCACGCGGCTGGCATTGCCGTGGCGATCAAGTTGAGAAAGCAGAAGGGCCGTGCGGTGCTGACCGAGATTGGCGAAGGCGGCACTTCCGAGGGGGAATTTTACGAGGGGCTGAATGCCGCCGGGGCCATGAACCTGCCGTTCGTTTGCGTCATCAACAACAACCAATGGGCCATTTCGGTCCCGCCCGAACTGCAAACCGCCGCCCAGACCTTTGCCCAGAAGGGCATCGCCGCCGGTCTCTTTTTCCACCAGATGGCGGCCAACGATATCATCGCCGTCAAGGATGCGGTCGGTGATGCGCTCGACAAGGCCAGAAAAGGGGGCGGCCCAACGCTGATTGAGGCGATCTGCTACCGGCTGTCCGATCACACCACCGCCGATGACGCCAGCCGTTACCACGACCAGAAAATCCATGACGCCGCCTGGCAGGCCGAGCCGTTGAAACGGCTTTCGGAATATCTGGTAAAACTGGGAGCGGCAACCGGGGCTGAACTGGACAAGCTCCTCGAGGTTATCAAAACGGAAGTCGATCGGGAGGTCAAACTCTACCTCGACATCATTGAAAACCGGCCCCAGCCGCCCGAGGCCATGTTTGACTACCTCTATCAAACCCTGCCCGGGAAATATGCTTCGCAAAGGGAAGAAGTGATCAGGAGAGGAGGCGGCAAATGAGCGCCCCCCTGACCCTGCTCGAAGCGGTAACCCTGGCGCTGGATTATGAGCTGGGGGCCGATCCTGATGTGGTGGTTTTTGGCGAGGATGTCGGCAAGAACGGCGGAGTTTTCCGCGCCACCGATGGCCTGCAGGCCAAACACGGCGAAGACCGGGTGTTCGACAGCCCGCTGGCCGAGGCGATGATCGCGGGACTATCGGTCGGCATGGCGGCGCAAGGCCTGAAACCGGTTTCGGAAATCCAGTTCATGGGCTTTGTGTTCCCGGCCATGACCCAGATCATCACCGCCGCCGCCCGGATCCGCAACCGCACCCGCGGGCGCCTTTCCTGCCCGATGGTGATGCGCATGCCCTACGGCGGCGGGATTCATGCCCCCGAACATCACTCGGAAAGCACCGAGGCGCTGTTCGCTCATATTCCGGGCATTCGCGTGGTCATCCCCTCGAACCCGAGCCGCGCCTATGGCTTGCTTTTGGCGGCGATCCGCGACCCGGACCCGGTGATCTTCCTGGAACCCAAG
>JADFFP010000256.1 GCA_022568115.1 Pseudomonadota bacterium
GGAGAAACCAGCAGGAAAAAAAGCCATGACCTTTGATTATGACAAATATCTTACAGAGGCCATCTCCTCGATCAAGGCCGAGGGCCGCTACCGCGTTTTCAATGACATCAAACGAAACTGCGGGGATTTTCCCCGCGCCCGTCACTTTAGCGGCGAGAAGGAAAGAAGGGTCACGGTCTGGTGCTCCAACGACTACCTCGGCATGGCCCAGCACCCCAAGGTTCTGGAGGCGATGCACAAAGCGCTGGATGAATGCGGCGCCGGCTCTGGCGGCACCCGCAATATCGCCGGCACCAACCATTATCATGTGCTGCTGGAGCGGGAGTTGGCCGGCCTGCATGGCAAAGAGGCCGGGCTTTTGTTCACCTCCGGCTATATTTCAAACGCCGCGACCCTCTCGACCCTGGCGATGACATTGCCTGGCTGTGTGGTGTTTTCCGATGCCCTCAACCATGCCTCGATGATCCAGGGGATCCGGGGATCCAAGGCGGTACGCCATATTTTCCGTCATAACGACCCAGGGCACTTGCGCATCCTGCTTGAGCAAACCCCGCGCGATGTTCCGAAAATCATCGCTTTTGAATCGGTCTATTCGATGGACGGCGATATTGCCCCGATCGAGGAATTTTGTGACCTGGCCGATGAGTTTGGGGCCATTACCTATGTGGATGAAGTGCACGCGGTCGGCCTCTATGGCCCGGGCGGCGGCGGGATTGCCGATGAGCGCGGGTGTATGAACCGGGTTACGGTGATTGAAGGGACCCTGGCCAAGGCGTTTGGCGTTATGGGGGGATATATCACCGGCTCACGGATGCTGATTGATACCGTGCGCTCCTTCTCCCCCGGGTTTATCTTCACAACCTCAATCTCTCCGGTGCTGGCGGCCGGCGCCCTGGCCAGCGTCCGGCACCTGAGGAAAAGTTCCGGCGAGCGCAGGAAAATGCACAAGAGGGTGGTTCGGCTGAAACAAATGCTGAAAGACCGTAACCTCCCTATCATGCCATCCGACAGCCACATCGTACCCCTTCTGGTGGGGGATCCGGTTTTGTGCAAACAGGTCTGTGATACGCTTCTGGAGGAGTTCAGTATTTACGTCCAGCCGATCAACTATCCGACCGTACCCAAGGGAACAGAACGCCTGCGCCTGACCCCTGGCCCGCTTCATAACAATGAAATGATGGCTGATCTGGTCAATGCCCTGACCGTGATCTGGGAACGCCTGAAGCTGCGCCGGGCTGCTTGAAGCCAGCTATTTTAAAAACTTTTTCCGGGTAAGATAGGTGGGCTTGCGGCCGAGACCGATTTCCTTGGCCAGTTTGGAGCGCTGTTCGGCGTAGCCCGGCGCCACCATCGGGTAGCTGTGGGGCAGGTTCCATTTGGCGCGGTACTGGTCCGGCGTCAGACCGAATTTAGAACGCAGGTGGCGCTTCAGCATTTTGAGCTTTTTACCGTCTTCCAGGCAAATGATGAATTCTCTGGTCACCGATTCTTCGGTTGGCACGGCCGGGGTCTGGCTCAGGGACTTGGCTCCTTCCACCTGGGCCAGGTCCAGAAGGGTACGGTGAACCACCCGGATAAGTTTCGGAAGATCAGCCGAATTTATCAAATTTTTCATGACATAGCCGGAAACGATTTCGGTCGCCAGCCTGAGGTAAGTGTCATCACCTTTTCCGCTGCCGGCAGGTTCGGTGGAAATCGGATTCAAGTTCATGGCGTCTATCCGCTAAAATGCATTTTGATTGTAAACCTATATATGGTGTTTAAACCTTAATTTTTGTTAAATTAAGTTAGACAAATTAACAATTTTTTTTTGAAATCTTTTGTCATTGTGAATTTTAAAGAAGTTTATGGCTTTCGGCCAGCCTAAAATTTATTTTGCACAATCCATTGTATGTGCTTGGCTCAGGCAAGCCACATGTGGTAAGAAGAAAAATGCATTAAACGCCGGGGGTGTTGCGGCTGATCAATTTCAGAAAGGCTGGTCCGGGCGGTATTAGGGCGGGGTTTGACCCTGTTTTTTTGGGATTGGAAAGACGGCTATGCCCGGCAAAACCATTGCACTTGGTTGCGATCATGGCGGTTTCAAGCTGAAATCCGTCCTTAAGGAAGCGCTTGAGAAGAAGGGCTATACGGTTCTTGATGTTGGCGCCAATTCCGGCGCTTCGGTTGATTACCCTGATTTTGGCCATGCCGTGGCCAAATTGATTGAAGAGGGAAAAGCAACACGCGGGGTGATTGTCTGCGGCACCGGGATCGGCATCAGCCTGGCCGCCAACCGCCATCCCGCGGTCCGCGCGGCGGTTTGTACTTCAGGCCTGATGGCCAGGCTGGCCCGGGCCCACAATGACGCCAATGTTCTGGCGCTGGGTGGGCGCATCGTCGGCGCCGAGACCGCGCTGGACTGCCTGGAGGAATTTTTGAACACCCCGTTTGAAGGGGGACGTCATGCCGCACGGGTGGAAAAGATTTAGGATTTAAACCCAACTAGGGCGTGAGGCTGCGTTGGTGATAAAATCGTTAGCAGCAAGGAGAAAACCGGAGTAGATATGGACTATCAGCGAGGATTTTCGACAAAGCAGCGGGCGATTTTAGCCCAACCTTTTCAAGGCCGCGTGAAAACCGGCCGGGTTGGCGTCGATGAGGCTTTCCATG
>JADFFP010000023.1 GCA_022568115.1 Pseudomonadota bacterium
TCCGTCAGAACCGGCCGGACCAGCCGGGCCCGCGTCTCCCGCGGCGCCTTGTGGGCCTGCGGCGCCTGCTGCGCATGCTGGGCCTGTGGCGCCCGGCGGGCCTACGTCGCCGGCGCAGGCCGCTGCCAGCAGGGAGACGATTGTAAGAAGGAGTACCAGGGCCATGGGTTTGGCGCTGAAGAAGCGGTTCATCGAGTCCCCTTTCCGATATGCCGTTGAAGTGCCACCTGATGGCTGCCATGCCGATACAGCAGACCACCATCGGGTCCGTAAACCCGCCCAATAATAGTGACCCGTTTTCCGCACTGTCAAGTGCTTATCATGCGCGTGTAGGCATCATCTGTCGACAAACGGCCCCCGTCCAGGGAGCGGCCGGCAGGGGCTCGCGAGCCTGTTCCGGGCTGCGGGGCTCCGCTATACTGCGGCAGCCGGGCCCCCGTAGCTCAGCGGATAGAGCACCGGCCTCCGGAGCCGGTGGCGGGAGTTCGAGTCTCCCCGGGGGCGCCAGCCGTGACCCTCGCGAGCCCCCTCGGCACCGGGCTCTCGCCAGGAGCGACGTCATAACCTCGCCGACAGCCTACCGACTCCCGACCACGGTGCGCCCCCAGCGCTATGAGCTGACGTTCGAGCCGGACCTGGACGCGTTCACCTTCAGCGGCCGGGAGACTGTCACGGTCCTCGTCGACGAGCCGACATCCGTCGTGCAGCTCCACGCGGCTGAGCTGTCGATAGACTCCGCTTCCGTCATGCTCCTGGGCGGCGAGATCATGCTCGCGGCGAGCGTGGACATCGAGCCGGAGGCTGAGCGAGCGACGATCTCATTCCCCCGCCCCTTGCCGAGGGGAGAAGCGGCCCTTTCCCTCACGTTCACCGGCACGCTCAACGATCAGATGCGCGGATTCTACCGCAGTGAGTACGAGGCCGAAGACGGCACGAAGCGGTACCTCGCGTCGACGCAGTTCGAGGCGACGGACGCCCGTCGCGCGTTTCCGTGCTGGGACGAGCCGTCGATCAAGGCCGAATTCGACGTCACGATCATCGTGCCCGACTCCGCGGTTGCCGTCTCCAACACGCCGCAGTCTGCCGAACGGCCGCTGCCGGGGGGCAGACGAGAAGTCGTCTTCGAGCGGACGCCGCGGATGTCCACGTACCTGCTCGTGTTCGTCGTCGGCGATCTGGCGTGCGTGCAGGACACGGCGGATTCCGGCACGCTGGTCCGGGTCTGGACGACGCGCGGCAAGGAGGAACAGGGCAGGTTCGCCCTGGAGCACAGTATCAAGATCCTTGCGTACATGGACGACTACTTCGGCATCCCGTACCCGCTGCCGAAGCTGGACCACATCGCGGTGCCCGACTTCGCGGCCGGTGCCATGGAGAACTGGGGCGCCATCACCTATCGCGAGACGGCGCTGCTGTTCGACCCGGAGAACTCGGCGGCCCAGGCGCGCCAGCGCATCCTGGAGGTCGTCGCCCATGAGATGGCCCACATGTGGTTCGGCGACTTGGTCACGATGGAGTGGTGGGACGACCTGTGGCTCAACGAGAGCTTCGCATCGTGGATGGGCGACAAGGCCGTGGACCACCTCTACCCGCAGTGGCAGATGTGGACGCAGTTCGTTTCCCACGACACCAATGCCGCCCTGGGGCTGGACGGCCTCCGCAACTCCCATCCCATCGAGGCGAAGGTGAACGACCCCGCTGAGATACGGGAGCTGTTCGACGCCATCAGCTACAGCAAGGGTGGCTCGGTGCTCCGGATGCTCGAGGACTTCCTCGGCGCCGAGACGTTCCGCAAAGGACTCCACCGCTACCTTGCCGCCCACGAGTACGCCAACGCCCGGACGGAGCACCTGTGGGCGGCCTTGAGCGAGGTGTCCGGCCGGCCCGTTACGCAGATCATGGACTCGTGGGTCAAGCAGGTCGGCTACCCCGTCCTCGACGTGCGGTTCACCCGCGCGGCCGAGACCACGGCCGTCGACTTGCAGCAGGCGCGCTTCCTGTACGACCACCTGTTGGGCGACGGAGAGGCGGACACGACCGTGTGGCAGGTCCCCGTTGGCGTGTGCCAACAGGGTGCGGTCGAGCGCGACGCCATCCTCATGGAAGGCACGTCGGCCTCCATGGCGCTCACGCCGTCCGGGACGGCGCCTGCCTGGATCAAGGTGAACGCCGGGCAGACCGGCTTCTTCCGGGTTCGCTATGCGGACGAGGAGTGGGACCTGCTCCGCGAGGCGGTGGCCTCCCTCAGCTTGCCGCCGATAGACCGGATCGGCCTCCAGAACGACGCTTATGCCCTCATGCGGGCGGGTCATCTCTCCGCCGTGGTGTTCCTCTCGCTGGCGCAGGCGTTCGTGAACGAGACGGACGCCACCGTCTGGGGCGACCTCGCGGCCAACCTCCGCGGCTTCGAGGGGCTGCTGCTGGACGAGCCGTTCTTGGAGCGGTACCGCGAATTCGGGCGTGACCTGTTCGCGACGATCGCCGCGACGGTCGGCTGGGACGCCGGGCCCGGCGAGGAGCACCTGGACGCGCTGCGCCGCAGCACCGTCCTGGGCCAGCACGGCGCATACGGCGACGCCGCCACGCTTGGCGAGGCCCGCAGGCGCTTCGAATCGTACCTCGAGGAGCCTTCGTCGCTGCACCCCGACCTCCGGGGCGTCGTGCTCGGCCTCGTCGGGCAAGAGGGCGACCGCGAGACGTATGACACGCTCTGGGAGCTCGAGCACCAAGCCCCGCTGCAAGAAGAAAAGATGCGGTTGCTGGGGGCGCTCACCCGGTTCAAGGACCGGGAGCTGCTGGAGCGACGGCTTTTTTCCTGGGGGTTCTCGGACGGCGCGGCAGACACCATCGCCAAATGGCGCCAGGGCACCTACAAGGCGCTGAAACACCCGCGGGCCAGGAAGATTTTTGACTCCCTGCTGCCGGAACTGCTGGAAAATTTTTCCCGGGGCGCCAACCCGGACCAGATTTTATCCCATTTCGATGATTTTTTATCAAAGCTGCCTTCGGGTGTTCAAATCCTCTCGCTGTTCCAGAATAATCCCTGGGTGTTCCAGCTGATTGGAAAAATTGTTACCACCGCCCCCTACCTGGCGGAGGAGCTGGCGCGCCGGCCCGATCTTCTGGACTTCGTGCTGGACCCGACCTTTTTTGACCCGCCAGGCGGCAAAAAGGAACTGAAGATCAGTCTCCAAACAGCCCTGGCTGATGCCCGGGACTATGAAGAAATTCTCGAGGCCAGCCGCAAATGGCTGAATGAAATGCGCTTCCAGATTGGCATCCAATTGCTGGAGTCCTTGACCTCGATCAAGGAAGCGGGCCGCACCCGCGCCAACCTGGCCGAGGTGGTCTTGAGCACCCTGCTGCCGGAGGTCAAGAAAGACTTTAAAAAAAGAAATGGAACTGTCCCGGGCAGCCAGATGGCGGTCATCGCGCTCGGGTCGTTCGGCGGACGGGAGCTGACACAAGGGTCCGATCTGGACCTGGTGCTGCTGTACCAGGCACCCCAGGATGCCCGCTCAAAAAGAGGCAAAGGCCTGCCCGCCAGCCAGTATTACATTCGCCTCGGCCAGCATTTCCTGACCGCGCTGTCAGCCTTGATGGGGTCGGGAAAGCTATACGATGTCGACCTCCGGCTTAGACCCTCCGGGCGCTGGGGGCCGCTGGTGGTGACCCTGCCAGCCTTTCTTGAGTACCAGAAAAGTTCGGCCTGGAGTTTCGAGCACATGGCCCTGACCCGGGCCCGGGTGGTTTTGGGCGGCGCCCGGTTCAAGGCTGAAATTGAAGTGGCGATCCGGGAAATCCTGACATTGCGGCGCACCCCCGCCAAACTGGCCCGGCAAATGGACGAGGTGCGCAGGAAATATTTTGAGGAAATGGGCAGCACCAACATCTGGTCGGTGCGCCAGGTCCGCGGCGGCCTGATCGATGCCGAATATGTCCTGCAATTTCATCTGTTGCGGAACGGCGCCAAGCATCCGGATATCTTCAACCCTGATTTCGGCGAAGCCCTGAAAAACCTGGTCGGGATCAAGTCACTGACAAAAGATCAGGCCGGCATCCTTCGGGAAGCACACGATTTTTTCCTGGAAATCCATGGCCTGTTGCGGCTCTGTCACGCTGAAAATCCGACCGATGAGAGCTTGACCCGGTCGTTGAAATCGCTGATGGCTTCGGCCACCGGAATTTCTGGCGCCCAGGACGTCTCAGCCGTCCTGAAAGAAACCCAAGCAAAGGTTTATGCTCTTTATCAGAAGCACATTTCCCGCTATGTAAAAGAGAACTGATAATGGTAACAGGGAGAGAATTAATGGCTTTATCCGTGGGTGATACCGCGCCCAGGTTTACCCTTCCCGCCGATGGCGGGGAAACCTTGAGTTTGTCCGATTTCAAGGGAAAGGCGGTGGTGCTTTATTTTTACCCGAAGGACATGACCCCGGGGTGCACCATCGAGGCCAATGATTTCACCGCCCTGGCGGATAAGTTCAGGAAAATCAATACAATTGTCGTTGGGGTCTCCAAAGACAGTCCTGAACGTCATGATAAATTCTGTGACAAACATGGCCTGAAGATCCGTCTGGTTTCGGATCAGGACGGGACATTGTGCGATGCTTACAGAATCTGGAAGCAAAAAAGTCTTTACGGGCGTACCTTTATGGGAATTGAACGCACTACTTTTTTGATCGATAAAGCGGGAAAGATCCGGGAAATCTGGCGTAAGGTAAAGGTCAAGGGCCACGCCGCCGAAGTTCTTGAAAAAGCGACGGCCCTGTAGGGTCCCGGCAATCAATATCTAGTGGCTTTTCTTAAGGGCTGTAATGCGCTACAAAATTCGTTGTCCATGAGTCGGAAGGCTAGCAACGACGTAAAAACATCAGGGGTTTTGTGTTTCATGTCTGAAACGGGGGAGCAATCCAGTCAAAACTGGCGCCAGAAGTGGTTTCCGGACCGTCAGATATACTTGCGCACCCAAGGAAAAGTGCGCTTTTTCGCCCTGCCTTCAAAGGCGCAGGTAACGGTTGTTGTCCTTCTTGTCGCGCTCGCCGGCTGGGTTATCTTTGCCAGCGCCAGGGTTCTGCTCCGTGACGTCATTATCGAGGCCAGGAACCAGCAGATCGAAACCCTGGACAGCCAAACCGCGGACCAGGCCGAGGAAATCGAGCGTCTGCAGGGAACCCTTATGGATAAAACCAGGGTTCTCGAGGAACGCACGGATTATCTGCTGGGACTGATGGAACAGGACCCCACCGGTGAATTATCGAAGGGAGTGGAAAGCACCCCTCCCCCAGAGCAGGAAGAAACCGGCAATGAAGATCAAACCTCCGTCCTGACCCCGGCCAGCCAGGAAAGTGGAGGCGGCCTGCTGAGGGTCTTTTTCAGCCGGGCCGAAGCCTCTCCCGGCCGCTTTACGGGAGCCGAGTTTGAAACCCTTATCCAGGCCCGCTTCGATCTGATAGCAGGCCGCCAGGACAGCGCCGCGGCGACCCTGGTTTATTTCGCCGAGCAGAAAATCCTCGAATTCGATGACATGCTTTCGCCCTTCAAAATCAAGGCCGGAGACCTGGCCAGGGCCTCAACGATCAATTTGTCAGCGCTCGGCCAGGGCGGTCCCTACCTGCCCGGCCCGGCCAGCGGCGATGGCCTTGGCGGCGATGGCATGTTTTCTGATCTTCCCGAGTTTGCCCCGGCCTCCCCCTACCCGGACCTGCACGAGCGCTGGAGTAACCTGTTGAAGGTCTATTCCGGCTTGCAAAGCGTTCCGTTGCTGTATCCGGTGAAGGATTTTTATCAATCCAGCCGCTTTGGCCGGCGCATCGATCCGATTACCAAAAAGCCTGGCTGGCACCCCGGTGTCGACCTGGCCGGATGGCCCGGGACCGAGATCTTTTCCCCGACCGCCGGGGTGGTCACCAAGGCCGGGGTGTGGGGCAATTATGGCAATATGGTCGAGGTCGATCACGGCAACGGTTTTAAAACCCGCTATGCCCATTTACGAAAAATTAAGGTGCAACGTGGTCAAAAAGTGTCTATGGGTGATGTGTTGGGTGAAATGGGCTGTTCTGGACGCTGTGTATCAACCCATTTGCATTATGAAGTATATTTTAATAATAACCTAAGAAACCCCCAGCCATTTATGGAGCCAGAAGAAGATGTTCAACAAACCAAAAGAGAAGCACCCTCAAGTTATGGGAAAGGAAAATAGACCCATGCGTCCCAGCGGATCATCGGTTCCCTCAATCATCGGCTCGGACATCCGGGTGGTTGGAAATATTACCACCCCCGGTGAAATTCAGCTGGACGGCGTGGTCGAGGGCGATTTGGTGTGCGGCTCCCTGACGATTGGCGAACATGGCCTGGTGACCGGAACGGTCAAGGCCGAAACCCTGTACTTGCGCGGCAGCATCGAGGGCAAACTGCGCGCCAAAACGGTTCATTTTGAGAGCACCGCCAGGGTCAAGGGTGACGTTACCTACGAGACCATGACCATGGAGGCCGGGGTTCAGGTGGAAGGCAAGCTGATCCCGATGAACAAGACCGGTATCGTGGCGGGCAAACCGCTCACGGTCAAAGTCAGCGGCAGCAAACCGATTCCTGGCCCGGCCAAGGGAAATGGCCACCCGGAAGGAAAACCCCTGCTGTAAAACCGGTTCGCTTCGTTGGCCGGGATTTTTCACCCGACAGTTTAATCCTGTTCGTTAATCTGCAGGACGCCCACATGACCTTGGCGATCACCGGTCCGTGGGGACGCTTGCAAAACACCTGACTAAATTATGTCATGCCGGCGTAGGCCGGTATCCGGCATGACAAGTTGTTTGTTTCCTTAGCCTCTTTTTTATTTATCACCCTCACCCTATCCCTCTCCCATCAAGGGAGAGGGATAATGTCAGAGCCCTCTTTAAAAGTCCTCTCCCCTTTGTGGGAGAGGATTTAGGTGAGGGGGTGGTTATAACAAATGTCATGCCGGCGAAGGCAAGCTTCCTGTGTTTTTTACTTTGTGTTTGTATAGAAACTAAAATTTTACTCCAGATCCTCTATATCCGCGCCTTCGCCGGTGACCCGGGCGGCCAATGCTGCCTGCATAAATTTGTCCAAATCACCGTCCAGGACGGCGTTTGGGTTGCCCGATTCCACCCCGGTGCGCAAATCCTTGACCATCTGGTAGGGCTGCAGCACGTAAGAGCGGATCTGGTGTCCCCAGCCAATCTCGGTTTTGGCTTCAGCCTGGGCCTGCGCCTTTTCCTCGCGTTTTTGCAGCTCGGCTTCATAAAGGCGGGCTTTCAGCATTTTCATGGCGCTGGCGCGGTTTTTGTGCTGCGAGCGCTGGTTTTGGCACTGGACCACGATTTTGGTTGGCAGGTGGGTAATCCTGACCGCGCTGTCGGTGGTATTGACGTGCTGGCCGCCGGCCCCCGATGCCCGGTAGGTGTCGACCCTCAGGTCGCTTTCATTAATCTCAATTTCAATTTCCTCATCGATCACCGGGTAGACCCAGACGCTGGCGAAACTGGTGTGGCGGCGGGCGTTGGAATCAAACGGGGAGATGCGCACCAGGCGGTGGACCCCGCTTTCGGTCTTGAGCCAGCCGTATGCGTCCGCGCCGGCAATCTCCAGGGTGACGGATTTGATCCCCGCCTCCTCGCCCGCCATGTACTGCTGGGTGGCAACCTTGTAGCCCCTTTTTTCGGACCAGCGTATGTACATGCGCATCAGCATCATGGCCCAGTCCTGGCTTTCGGTGCCGCCCGCCCCGGCGTGAATTTCGATATAGGCGTGGTTGCCATCGGCCTCGCCCGAAAACAGGCTTTCCATTTCCACCCTCTTGGCCTCTTTATTCAGTTTTTCGAACACCCCCTCAGCCTCGGCGATCATGCCTTGGTCGCCCTCTGCCTCGGCCATTTCCAACAGCTCAAGGGTATCGGCCAGCTCGCCTGCCAGGCCGCTGCAGACCGAGAGAACATTATCAAGCCGGGTTCTTTCTTTCAGGAGCTTTTGGGCGCGCGCCGGGTTGTCCCAGAGGCTGGGATCTTCGGCCCGGGTGTTCAGGACTTCAAGCCGGGCTTTGGCCTTGTCCCAGTCAAAGATACCTCCTCAGCAGTTCGAGCGACTGCTTGATTTCACTAACCAGGGTTTCAATTTCAGCTTTCATGGGCTTTCTTTTAATCGAGGCGGGCGGTTTAGTAAATCCCGCCTGTGCCTTCTTTCAGGGCATCTTCAAGGCGCAGGAAGCCCTGGCCGTCGAGGACAAAGCGTATTCCGGACGGCTCGGTCCCGGGAATGAAGGCCTCAAGGATGACATTGCGGTCGCCGGGTTGGGCCGGCAGGCCGGTCTCGACATTAATCCGGATCAGGCGTATCCCGGCCGGAACCCGGAACGGGATACCCGACTGGTCTTTTAATGCCAGTTCCATGAAATCCCTGAAAATCGGCACCGCGATCGCCGACCCCTCTTCATTGACCCCGAGCGAGCGGGGCTGGTCAAAACCAACAAATACCCCAACCACCAGATCAGGGGAAAAGCCGATGAACCAGGCATCTTTCCAGTCGTTGGTGGTGCCGGTCTTGCCGCCCAGCGGAATGCCAAGAACCCGGATCTTGCGTCCGGTCCCGTTCCTTATCACCCCTTCCATTAATGACACCAGCTGATAGGCGATGCGGGCGTCCAGCACCCGCTTGCGCTCATCCGGAACCACCGGCAGCGGCTGCCCCTGCCAGCTTTCCGCCTGGCAGCCGAGACAAGTGCGTTTGTCATGGCGATAAATGGTCTGGCCGCGGCGGTCCTGGATCCGTTCAATCAGGGAGGGTTCAATATTATAGCCGCCGTTGACGATCATCGAATAAGCGCTGGTCATCTGCAGCAGGGTGTTTTCAGCGGAGCCCAGCGCCGCCGCCAGGGTGGGCCGCATGTTGTCCGCCAGGCCGAAGCGGGCGGCATAATCCATTATCGTCTGCGGCCCCAGGTATTGGGCCAGCCGGACGGTCATCAGATTGCGCGATTTTTCCAGCCCGAGACGCAGCGTCGAGGGCCCATAAAATATGTTTGAGGAATTGACCGGCTTCCATTTGCCCTGCCCCTCCCCCTGGTCGATCACAAACGGAGCGTCCAGCACCAGGCTGGAAGGCGTAAAGCCATTATCAAGGCCGGCGGCGTAAACAAACGGCTTGAAAGCCGAGCCGGTCTGGCGCGCCGCCTGGGTGGCGCGGTTAAACTGGCTGGTTTGATAGTTAAACCCGCCGATCATCGCCAGCACCCGGCCGGTGTGCGGGTCCATGGCGATCAACGCCCCTTCCACCTCGGGGATCTGGTACAGGGCATATATTTCGGCCATGCCATCGCTATCGTTTGATTTGGCGGCAATCAGAAATTCACTATCGTCCTTCCCCCGGACCAGCGCCGCGGCAGGGGTTTCAATCGCTTCAACAATGATAATATCCCCGCCATCCAGCACCTGGGTGATTTTCTTGACCGAGCGGCCCAAGCGTTCGCCTTCCCGCCAGGCCCGCGCCCATTTGACCTCTGACAACGGGATCAAGCCCAGGCTGCCGTCTTCAAAACCTATCAGCGCCTGGTCCCCTTCAAACCCAAGCACCTGGGCCAGCCGCCAGCTGTCGATCCCGAGCGGAATTTCATAGTCGCCAAGCGCCGAGGCCCAGCCCTCTTTCAGCGCCAGGTTGTCGACCGGCCCCCTCCAGCCATGGCGCCGGTCATAGACCACCAGGCCATCGCGCAGGACCTTTTCGGCAATCGCCTGCAATCTCGGCTCCAGCGTGGTGTGGACCGACATGCCGCCGCCATAAAGTTTGTTAACCCCGTAAATGGCCAGCAATTCGCGCCGCACTTCCTCCTCGAAATAATCAGCCCGGAACAGCTCTTCCTTTTGCTTCAGGTTAACTTCCAGCGGGGCGTCACGGGCCTCGGTATATTCCTCGCGGGTGATGAACCCATCGTCATACATGCGCCCCAGCACCCAGTTGCGGCGCGATTTTGCCGCCGCCGGGCGCCGGATTGGATGGTAGTTGGAAGGGGCTTTCAGCAATGCCGCCAGGTAGGCCGCCTCAGGCAAAGTCAGCTCTTCCATCGATTTGTCGAAATAATTCAGCGCCGCCGCCGCCACCCCGTAAGAGCCGAAGCCGAGGTAAACGTCGTTCATGTAGAGCTCAAGGATTTCGGCCTTGTCGAACACCCGCTCAATCCGAAGCGCAAGGATCGCCGCCTTGATCTTGCGCTCATAGGTGGTCTCGGCGCTCAGCAGGAAGTTTTTAGCCACCTGCTGGGTGATGGTCGA
>JADFFP010000024.1 GCA_022568115.1 Pseudomonadota bacterium
CCTTCAAGGAGGATCCGCGGCTGGAGCGCCGGTTCCTGCAGATCGTCGGTGAAATCGGGGTTATGCCAGAGAAATTCTGATGGCGCTGGAGATCGTTCAAGTTCCGGTTCTCGCTGACAATTACGTCTATCTTGTCCATGACAGCTTGAGCGGCCTGACCGCGGTGGTCGACCCGGCGGTGGCAAAGGCCCCGCTGAAAGCAGCCAGGATGCGCGGCTGGGCGATCACCCATATTCTCAATACCCACCACCACCCCGACCATACCGGCGGCAATCTCGAGATCAAGGCGGCGACCGGATGCGCGATCGTCGGCCCGGCCTACGACAAGGACCGGATTCCCGGCATCGAGGTCGAGGTCAGCGAGGAAGAGCCCTACAGGTTCGGCGAAACCGAGGCGGAAATTTTCTTCATCCCGGGCCATACCCGGGGCCACATCGCCTACTGGTTCAGGGACGATAACGCTCTGTTTGTCGGCGATACCCTGTTCGCGCTCGGTTGCGGGCGGCTGTTCGAGGGAACCCCGGAGCAGATGTTCGATAGCCTGCAGAAACTGAAAAGGCTGCCCGGTCAGACCCGTATCTACTGCGCTCACGAATACACCGAGGATAATGGCAAGTTTGCGCTCACCGTCGATCCCGGCAACCAGGCCCTGAAGAAGCGCATGGAAGACGTCTGCAAGCGCCGCGCCGAAGGCCTGCCGACCGTGCCTTCTTTTTTGGCGGAAGAGAAAAAAACCAATCCGTTTTTGTTGGCGAAAGACGTGGCTACGTTTGCCGAGGTGCGGGCAGCCAAGGACAGGTATTAGTCCTCTTCTCCACTTCCGGTTTGCCGCAACAGCCGAATTCAGCTATCCTGCCGGAAGCCTAAATCTTTATTCGGGGCCAATTTTTATCAGGGGATGGCTCATTATGAAAAAAATTCTTATCACCGCGCTGCTGTTTTTCTGGCCGCTTCCGGCTTATGGCGAAACCAGCGCCGAGATCAAATATTATCCGGCCCACTATGATGATTTGCTGGAGATGCATTTCAGCGAATCGTATTCGCTGGCGCTGGGAACCGATGTCACAAATTCCACCCGCGCGCCGGCCATAAAGCTCGACCTCCAGTGCACTTCTCAGGATCAGGATTATTACGGCGGCATCGGTCTTGAGGTCTGGACCCTTAAGGATCTTCCGGTCGAGACCGTGTTTGGCATGTTTGGCCCCTATGAAGGGGAATATCATCCGGCCCGGGTCACCGGCCCCAACCTGGATATCTCCCCTTTGTTCGAGTGGATTTATTATCGGCCGGACAATGCCAGCGACCCCTGGCCTTTGGACGGGAACCTCAATCACGACCCGGCCACGCTGGCGCGCATTTCGAACGCGCTTGCGGGCGGCTGGCTGCGGATTGAAGCGTTCGGATTTGTCTACGATTTCGATCTCTTGACGGTGCGCAGCACAATCGCCGGCTTTCACCAGAAATGCGCCACCGTACATGGGGGGTGAAGGCGGGCAACGCCAGGAAGGATGGGTTTTAGGGGGGGAGTAAAATTTCACATCTTTGAAGTTTCTTTACAAGATTCCACGTTAAGTCTATTGTTTTTTAAACAGACTGTTTAAAAAACATAAGATTATGTCAATCAATTTACTAAAACGAAAAAATGACTTTGATTTCAATTTTCCAGAAAGCTCTGGGATATTTTTAGGTGACGCTTTTCAAATTTTGCAGACCTTTCCTGATGAAAGTGTAAATTGTATTATTACATCCCCACCCTATTGGGGTCTTCGAGATTATAATATTTCTGGACAGATTGGGCACGAACCCACGCTTAATCAATATATAAATCAATTAACTATTATTTTTCACGAGGCAAAAAGAGTTCTTAAAGAGGACGGTGTTTTTTGGCTCAATATTGGTGATGGATATACTAGTGGTAACAGAAAATGGAGAGCACCAGATAAAAAGAACCCGGCAAGAGAAATGTCAATTAGACCCGATACTCCAAAAGGTTTGAAACCAAAAGATTTATTAGGAATTCCATGGAGATTAGCCTTCTCACTACAAGATAGTAATTGGTACTTAAGGTCTGATATTATTTGGAACAAACCAAATGCTATGCCAGAAAGTGTAAAGGATCGGCCAACAAGGTCTCATGAATATTTGTTTATGTTAACCAAATCAGAAAAATATTATTATGACCGGGAAGCAATACAGGAACCAAACAAAAGAAATAAAAGAACTGTTTGGGACATTAATACACAACCTTTTCCAGAGGCACATTTTGCTACTTTCCCACCCAAATTGATAGAACCTTGCATTTTGTCATCCACAAGAAGAGGTGATTTGATTTTAGATCCATTTTTTGGCTCCGGAACTGTAGGTCTAGTTGCCAAAGAATTAGAAAGAAGGTTTTGGGGAATAGAAATCAACCCTAAGTATTTAGAGATAGCTAAAAAAAGAATAAATCTTAGTGAGCAAGATATTTATCATTTTGGAAGTTAGATGTTTATTCTGGAAGAACCTAAAACTCAAATTGCCTTTGCAAATCTTCTTACAGAAAAACGAAGCCTGTATTTGCAGGATTCACTTAAGAAAACTATTTCATCGATTGATATCGAGATTGTCGACAAAGAATTAGTAAAATTTGTTCCGAAAATATGTCTTTCCAAAATGGCTTCTCAAGGGATGCGAGGCGAATTAATGTTTCCTGCTCCAATTATCCTCAAATCCAATCCGTACCTGCTTGGTTATTATCGCCTCCTTTATGGATACAGCCAAAAAGAATTTTACAATACAAAAACTGGTTTATCCCGATTCAAAACGATGGAAAAAACTGGTGCTCTTTCCTCGCAATGTGAAAAACTGCTGGCTCAGCTTTGCAAAGTTTTGATCACTTCAGGAAGATTGCTACTGGAAAATCTTGTAGAGGAAGATTTAGATAGTGAATTCTTAGATGATTTAACTTTGCTAACATTAGGTCCTCAGTTAAGGGGCGGACAAAATGTTAAAAAAGGGGAGGAAGGAATTAAGGCAGTTTTTGACGCAATAAAGAAAATTGTAAAGCCGCAGATTATCAACTCCACAGATAGAAAAATCACTTTAATAAATGCTGCAAAAAGAACCGTACATATAGAATTTGCTCCTGATCCAGATATCATTTTCAAAGAGGAATTCAACTCGGGTGAGTTTCGGAAATTGATAGCCATCGAAGTAAAGGGTGGCTCGGATTTCTCAAATATTCATAACAGAATTGGAGAAGCAGAAAAAAGCCACCAAAAAGCAAAAGCAGAAGGTTTTATAGAATGTTGGACTATTGTAAATGTTGATAAAATTGATCTTAATAAAGCCCACAAGGAATCACCTGCTACTAATAAATTTTATAAAATTTCAGATATTCTTTCAGGTTCAGGGGATGAATACATTAGCTTTAGAAATAATATAGTCCAATTAGCTGGCATCAAAGATTTTTAGCCCTGAATAATTCCTCCCCCAAACACCTCCTTCTCCATTGTCTTTTCCTTTATGTCAGAAGAGAAAAAAACCAACCCGTTTTTGTTGGCTGAAAATGTTGAGGGTTTTGCGGAGGTCAGGGCGAAGAAGGATGTGTTTTAATTCTAAATCCAAAATTTTTTAGTTTTTCTACTAGTATAAGGTAAGGGTTTTCGGAAAATCAAAAAGTTGCCGCCTTTATTCTTTTTTAGGCGCTTACTTTGCTTTTTTTGAACCGTGTTCATCTTCTTTAATTTTAGAGTCGGGATTTTCTCCTTCCAATAGGATCTTACTTAGGAGGCCTCCTCCTGAGGGTTTAGGCGTCTCAGTGGAAAGAAAATCAATTGCTGTTCCAGCTGTTGGTCTTCCAAACCCAAACAGAGGGTTTGCTGGGTAAATATTAATTCCTTGGCGGAGCAATTCCATTCTATTTCTTTCAGCATTCTCACTCAAGTGAGCCAAAAAGTTGGAATGGTGAATATTTCGTTCAGCTTCATTTTCTAAATTTCTTACCTTTTCCGTTAACTCTGTAATTTGTTCTAAAACCTGCTTTTCAAAAGGAGTTCCTTGTACGGAAATTTCTTGCTTTCCTTTGGCAATAGTTACGGGGTTTTCAACTACAAACCCTTCTTTTTCAATTTCCTTAATTTGAAGCGAAAGCTCCTTTTTAGCCTTTTCAACTGTTTTGGGGTGGTTTATGCCGTAAATAATTGCTCTATAATTTGCAACATCAAAGGGGATTGATTGACCCTCTGTTACCATATGAATATCTGGTTTTTGTAACAGATGCCTTAGCCCCAATTCGTAAAATACATTTGCGTTAAGATTCGTTAAATCAGCGATTACCAAATCTGCTTCAAATAGCTTAGTAATTATTTGTGACGTAATAATTCCTGGTTTTCCAATGTCGTCTGCCCGGACAATTTTATATTTGTGAATTTCCCCAGCGGTTGGTTTTACAATCCATTCAAGAAAACAATCCGCCTGCCGCCTTTCCTCGGAGTTTTCTTTTCCAATTTGGCTAATTACGAAACATTCTTTTTGCTTCTTAGACACCTGTGCATGCCCTCCACCTTTAATTGAATATTAAAAATATTTTAAAATCATTACTAGGTTATTACAACATAAATAACCCCCAACTCTTCCCTCTCCCCAACTCCTCGGGTATCATTCACCTGAAAAATTAGAAAGGGAAAGCCATGGGAAAGCCGCCGAAAGTACAGCCGTGGATGATTTTTGTCAGCGTTTTGGCGCTGGCGCTGGGGTTAAACAGGCTGCTGCCGTGGCCGCTGCCGGATCTGGATTGGCTGGGGACGCTCGGCGGGGGGCTGTTCGCGCTCGGGATTTTGTTTCTGTTTGGCGGCTTAGGCAGCCTGATCAAGGCGTTCAAGGCGAACGGCGTGTGGGACCCGGACCGCCTGATCACCGACGGGTTCCTTAAGGTTTCGCGCAACCCGTTTTACCTCGGGGCCGGGCTTACGCTGATCGGCGCCGGGCTGCTGCGCGGCCTGCCGTGGCTGATTCTGGGGGCTTTTTTGATGCTCATTCTGCTCAACTATCTGGTGGTGCCGTTCGAGGAAAAAATGCTTAAAGAAAAATTCGGCACGGCCTGGGATACTTACGCCAGAAAAACCCCGCGCTGGCTCGGGTTCAGCCGCTAGAACACACCGCTGAACAAAAGCGCGCGGGGGATGGCCATTAATCCCCTATTTCCAGTGTTCGATTTGAAAGCCCCCGGCCCGGGCCAGTTTTTTTAGCTTATGGGTCGGGTTGACGGCGATCTTGATATCGGCCAGCTGGAAGGCCGGCAGATCGCTGTGATGGTCGGAATAGAACCACACCTCGCCGGATTTCCTTGCCGCCAGGAATTCCCGGACCCGCCGGGCCTTCTCCGCGCCGTAGCAGTTCCCGCCCTTGATGACCGGGATAAGCACCCCTTTCTCCCATACCGAAGTGGTGGCGATCATGAAATCAAGGCCCAGTTCCTTGACGATCCGCTCGACATAAAAATCCATCGCCGCGGTGGCGACCCCCACCAGGTGGCCCTTTTTCCGGTGCTCTTCGAGAACCGCCAGGCCGTCCTGATGAAACCCTTTGCTGAACAGCTTGCTATAAAAATCCTTTGACTGTTTGTCGGCCTCGCTCCGGCTCATCCTGGCCATGAAGGCGTGCAGCATATATTCCTTCAGGGCTTTCCGCGAAATGACCCCCAGCACATATAGCGCCATCCGAAACAGCACCGCGAAGACGTACAGGTACTTGGCCGGTTCCTCGCCCGCCAGATTCAACAGGTAAGGGCTAAAGGTGCCGCTCCTGGTGAGGGTCCGGTCGAGGTCGAAAATGACGATCGTTTCGGGTTTTTTGGCCATGGCGCTCAGGCTTCTTTTTTCAAGATATTCCGGACCAGCTCGGCCTGCTCTGCCCGGTCGACGTCAATGGCGATCCGGACCTCCTCCACCAGCACCGGGCGGACCACCGCGCCCAGCACCTTCGAGGCCCTGACCAGAGCCTCTTCCAGGGTAATGGTGCGGGTTATGACGCGGATCAGGGTGCCGAACCCGAACCCGGCGATCATCGTCAGGGTTTTTTTGCGGTCAGCCTCCACCTTGAGCCAGAAGCGGGCGGCGTTCAGGGCTTTCAGGTTCAGGAGCGCATAAAGGTTGCAGCCGGAATAGCCCTCGCCCTTCAGTTTGACGAAGGTCCTGCGCGCGCCCGGGAATTGGGCCCGAAGGCGGCTCATCTCGGCCAGCGCAAAGGCGACATCGGCCCCTTCCCCGGCCCGCGCCTGATGGCAAAAATCATCGATCGCTTTGGGAGTCAAAAGCGGGTTGTCGGCGGTCAGCACCAGCACTGGAAACGCCGGTTTGAGCGCCTCAATGGTTTTCAGGACACTGTTCACCGGCGAAATTCCGCCCTCCAGGAACCGGGTTCGCTTGACGTTGCGCCCGCACTTGATCAGGCCCTGTTCGATATCCTTGACCTGGTTGGCGACCACATAAACGTCGCTCACCGCGTGCGCCCCTTCCACCGCATCCAGAACGTAGCTGATCATCGGCCGGCCGTTGATGTCCAGCAGCGCTTTGCGGCCCGGAAAGGTCCCGGCCAGGGGATCATCCCTGGCCCGGTCGCCGGCCAGCACGAGTGCGGTAAAGCGCGTCTCCAGTGTCATTGCTGTTGTTCCCCTGTCGATCAACTGTTAAAATCACCACATTCCAAACCCCAAATCCACAGGATTTTTCAGAATGGGCTGGAAAACAACAGACCGGGGCTCAGTATTTGCTTGGCGGGGCGGATGTTTTGTTGCATACGCTTCTTGAATTGGCGGAATAATTTTATGACCAAAGCCCTATCCGGCAAAAAACCCGATGTTGAGATTACCCTCGATCCCGAGGATTGGGAAGCCTTTCGCCGTTTTGCCCATGAAGCGCTTGATCAGTCGATCGACTATATCGAAGGGGTGCGCGGCCGCCCCCCCTGGCAGCCCATGCCGAAAGCGGCGATGGAGGCGCTCAGCACTCCGGTTCCCATAAATGGCAAACCGGTCGAAGAGGTCTTCGGCGAGTTCCAGCAAAACATTTTTCCCTACCCGCTGGGCAATATTCACCCCCGGCACTGGGGCTGGGTTAACGGCTCCGGCACCCCTGAGGGGATCGTCGCCGAGATGCTGGCGGCGACCATGAACAGCAACCTGACCGGCCACGACCAGGCGCCGGTGTGGGTTGAAATGCAGGTCATCGGCTGGTTCCGCGAGTTGTTTGATTTCCCTTCCCGTTCCGGCGGCATCCTGGTCAGCGGCGGCACCATGGCCAACCTGACCGCGTTGCAGACCGCCAGAACCGCCAAGGCCGGGTTCGACATCAGGAGCGAGGGCCTGTCCTCGGGCAAAGCCGGACGCTATACCATCTATGGCTCCACGGAAACGCACTATTGCATTACCAAATCAGTGGATCTGCTGGGGTTCGGCAAGAAGGCCTACCGGGCGGTCCCGGTCAGGGAAGATTTCACCATCGACCCCAGGGCGCTGAAAAAACAAATTGTAGCCGACAAAACCGCGGGCTTTACGCCGATGGTGATTGTCGGCAACGCCGGCACCGTCAACACCGGGGCGATCGATCCGCTGGAGGAGCTGGCGGATATCGCCAGGGCGCACAACATGTGGTTCCATGTCGATGGCGCATTTGGCGCGGTGGCCTATTTTTCAGAAAAACTCCGGCCCCGGCTGAAGGGCCTTAGCCTGGCCGATTCGATCGCCTTTGATCTGCACAAGTGGCTGTACCAGCCCTATGGGCTGGGCTGTGTGCTGGTCAAATCGGCACAGGCCTTGAGCGATGCATTCTCGTTCGAAGCCAGTTATTTCCGGCCGCTGGCGGGCGGGGTCTCCAACGGGCCGATGACCTTTAATAATATCGGCATCGAGCATTCCCGGCGCTTCCGCGCGCTGGCGTTCTGGTTTTCGATGAAAACCCAGGGGCTGGAGAAATTCAAGGCCCTGTTCGAGCAAAACGTCGCCCAGGCGGCATATCTGGGCCGCCTGATCGAGAGCACCGAAAGCCTGGAGCTGTTGGCCCCGGTCGGCCTGAATGTGGTCGCCTTCCGGTACAATCCCGGCGGGCTGAGCGAAAATGACCTCGATAACCTCAACCGGCTGCTGTTGATCGAGATCCAGAACCGGGGCATCGCGGTGCCCTCGGCGACCACCCTGGACGGCAGGTTCGGCCTGAGAGCGGCGATCGTCAACCACCGCAGCAGGCGGGAAGATTTCGAGGCGCTGGCGCAGGCGTTAAAGGAAATCGGCGATGAATTGAAAAAAAAGGACGACTGGGCGGCCTGATTCCCAAAGACCCTCTAATAGCCGGATTTTTTGATTATGGGGGCGAGGCGCTTGCTGGCCGCCTTCATATGTTTTTTATAGCGGCTCCAGCGGCCGCTGGGATAAAGCTCAAATAAATTCCCCGCAATCTCCGCGCAGGTGGCTTTATCAAGCACCTTCCTGGCCCCGGTTTTGTTTTCAGGATCGATAAAATTCAGGATCTTTTTGATTTCCCGGCGCGGCCTGGCCAGCAGGTTTTCCACTCTCAGCTCGATATAATCAAAGGACAGTTCGGACTTGTACTTTTCCCACACTTCCATGCTGGCGGCGTAAATTTCTGAAATGTCCTTAAAACCGGCAAAGTTCAGAGTGGCCGGGTTCGGGACGAACCCTTTCATGTAGCAATTCAAAACCGCATCGAGCGGATGGATCATGGCGAATATGACCTTGGCGTCCGGGAACAATTTCAGGATCAAGGGTAAATCCAGGAAATTCAACGGGTGGGTGTTAATCGAAATTCCGTCCCTGGTTTTGGGTGAAATACTGTTCTTTAGCTTGTGATACAGCCCGGCCCAGGCGCGCGCCTCGTCCGCGGACATCTCCTTAAGACATTCGGGGTATTGCTGGTCTTTGCTGATGCTGCGCCGCAGCCCGATAATCAGGGTTGAGTCTTCCAGAATCTGAAACTCCGGCACTTCGGATAAAAAGCCGCTCACGGCCTGGACCCCGCCCACAACAAAACCGACGACGAAAACCGGGGCCTCCTCACCCTCGATTTTCAAACTATAGGCGCTCGAAGGCGGGGAAGAAAAATCACTCTCCCGCATGGTGCGGATAAAATCATGCAGGTCGTTTTTTTCCGCCTCGAAAGCAGACCCTTCTTCCAGAAACAAGGTATTGGCCTTGTTGAAATAGCGGAACGCCTGTTCGGTCTGGTCAAGGCTGTCATGGGCCTGGCCGAACTCGTAATAGATCCGGCTTCTATCGGCCACTCCGATCGGGCCGCCCAGCAGGGTTTTCAGGGTTTCAAGCGCTTCAATCGTGCGGCCCAGGTGACGTTCGCATTTGGCCTTGGTCAGGTGCGCGTTGTAATAGGGCCGGTCCTCCAGCTTCGGGGTCGCCAGAACCTGTTCGGAAATGGTCAGGCCTTCGGCATACTTGCCGGTCATCTCCAGCAGCGAACCGTAAAGGCTCAGGGTTTCCTGATGGCCAGGGTCAAGCGAAAGCGCGGCCTTGTAAGCTTTCATGGCCTCACCAAACTGCCCCATCCTTTGCATGATAAAGCCGAGGTTGGTCGTCGCCAGGATGTTTTCCGGGTCAATCTTCAGGATCGCCTGGTAATTTTCCAGCGCCGCGCTGTATTTGTCGAGTTTGAAATTGACGCCGCCAAGACTAAGGAGAGCAAGGACATGGCCGGGTTCCAGGCTGAGCGCTTTTTGGAGCCTTTCCCTGGCTTCCATCAGCTGTCCGTTTTTTTCCAGCAGGCGCCCGTACTCAACGTTCAGGAGGGTGTGTTTTTCCAGCCAGGGGGTAACTTTCTTCACCGCCTCGATCGCCTCGCCGGGACGCCTCAGAGCATAGCAAATCTTGCTCAGCTGTATGATTGCGGGGATGTATTGGGGTTTCAGCTTTAACGCTGCCCGGGCTGAGGTGAGGGCGTTGTCAAAGTTGCGCCGTTTGCGGAAAACCCGCGCCAAGTTAGTGTGAGCCTCAACGTTGCCGGGGGCATGATCCAGGGCATGGCGGAAACTGCTGATCGCCTGGCCGTAGTTTTTTTCCTTCTCCCGGAAAACCCCGAGATTGTTGTGGGCCTGGGAGAAAACAGTCCTGAGCAGGGTTTGGCTTTCCGGGCCCGGTTCCTGTCCTTGGCCCGGAGTGGCCC